>NZ_JYNS01000011.1 GCF_000934725.1 Methyloterricola oryzae | reverse complement strand
GTACCTGCTGCAAGGCTTGTTCGAGAAGCCGGCGCAGGCCAAGAAACAGGTGCAGCAGATCACCGTGATCCAGCCGCCGCCGCCACCACCGCCCCCGCCGCCGGAACAAAAACCGCCGGAGCCAGAGCGTGAGCCCGAGAAGATCGAGGAGCCGGAACCTGAGCCAGAACCGGAGCAGCCTGAAGCGGAAGAAGCCCCTCCGAGCGAAGACCTGGGCGTGGATGCCGAGGGCGGCGCGGGTGGCGATGCCTTCGGCCTGATGGGCAAGAAGGGTGGCCGCGGACTTATCGGCGGGGGTGGCGGCAACGCCGTGATCTTCTACGGCCAGCATCTGCAGCAGGAAGTGGCCGAAGCGCTGCACCGGGCCCTGGACGAGAAAGCGCGGCGCACGCGCTACGCGGTCACGGCGAGCATCTGGGTGGACCCCGACGGGCGCATCAGCCGCGCGGAACTGAATTCCGGCACTGGCGTCGGCGAGGTCGACCAGGCGTTACGCCAGGCTTTGGCCAACCTGCAACTGCGTCTGAAGGAGCCCCCGCCGAACATGCCGCAGCCGGTCAAGATCCGCATCCGCACCTGACAACTTCTACAGCATTCCAAGCACGGGTGAATTTGATGAAAGCAGATCGTAATGCGATCGCTGCCCTACTGGCCATGAGCATCGCTTCCGGTGGGAGCTATGCCGCGGAGAGCGACGACCTGACCCTGAACTTGATCGACCTGCTGGTTCAGCAAGGCGTCATCGACCGCAAGAAGGCGGACCAATTGGTGGCCCAGGCCAAGGCCAAAGCGGCGGCCTGCCAGACCGCCGCCGCACCGAAGTCGACGCAGCCGGCCGCACCTGTGGCCCCCGCAGCGTCGGCGCCCGAGCCCGGTGATGTGCGCGTGACCTACGTGCCGGAGTTCGTCAAGGACGAGATCCGCCAAGAAGTGCGCAAGGACCTGCGCGATGAGGTGGTGAAGGAGGTAAAGGTCCAGGCCAAGGAGGAAAAATGGGGCATACCCGCGGCGCTGCCGGAGTGGGTCACCCGTTTCAAGCTGTCCGGCGACATGCGCCTGCGCTTTGAGAGCGACATGTTCGGTTCGGACAACCAGCCCAACAGCTACTTCGACTGGCCCCTCGTCAACAAGAAGGGCGGAATCACCCATGTGGACGATCCCTTCCTGAATACCACCGCCGACCGCCAGCGCTACCGCATGCGTTGGCGCCTGGCCCTGGATACCCAGATCACCGATGGCCTGATGGCGGGCGTGCGTCTGGCGACCAGCAACGACCGCAATCCCATCTCCAATAACCAGACCTTGGGCCAGTACGGCGAGCAATATGAAATCGCCATCGACCGGGCCTTCATGCGCTATGACCTGCTGGATGAGCAGGGCCGGGAACGGCTCAATCTCTGGGGTGGGCGCTTCGCCAATCCCTGGCTTAGTTCCGACAATCTGTTCGATCAGGACCTGAGCTTCGAAGGCGCCGCCGCCGCCCTGCACCTGCCGATTGGTCCCGCGCCCGCCCACTATCACGTCCCCAACCCATTCGGTCGGCAGACCCTCAACATGGGCGTGTCCAAGCCCAATCAGGTGTTCCTGACCCTGGGCGCGTTTCCGCTGCAGGAGATCCAACTGGAGTCCACCGACAAGTGGATGTGGGCTGCTCAGGCCGGCGTGGACTGGGTATTTTCGGGAACCACCCGGGTACGCGGAGCGATCGGCTATTTCGACTACAACAACATCGTTGCCCGCCGCGATCCGCTGGGCAGCCGCATCAACGACTGGAGCGCGCCGCAGTTCTTCACCAAGGGCAATAGCGTGGCGCGCATCAGCAACGACGTGGATACATCCACCGAGCCGCGCCTGGTGGGCCTGGCCTCGGACTTTAACATCATCGACGCGATCATCACGGTGGATTGGAGCGGCTGGGGCGCCAACCATGTGATGTTCACCGCCAATTATTCCGACAACCTGGGCTTCGATCAGAACGAAATCCTGAGCCGCACGGGACTGGATATCGAGCCCCGCACCCAGGCCTATCAGGTGCGGGTGGATGTGGGACGGCCCGAGATCAACCGCTTCGGCGACTGGAACGTGTGGATGGCCTATAAGTACCTGCAGCGCGACTCGGTGCTGGACGCCTTCACCGACTCCAATTTCCACCTGGCGGGCACCGATGCCCAGGGCTGGTCGCTGGGCGTGAACTATGGCATCGCCCGCAATACCTGGGCGAACTTGCGCTGGATGTCCACCGCGGCCATCGACGGCCCGCCCTTCGATGTGGACGTGCTGCTGGCGGATCTCAATGCGCGCTTCTGATCGACTCATTTGGCTGCTGTCGGCGGCGCTGGCGTTCGCTGCCAGCCAACCGGGACGTGTCGCCGCCGAGCCGGTCAAGGGTGATGCAGCTCTGCTGCAGACCCTGCGCAAGGCCCAGAATATGCTGCGCGAGCTGAATCAGGACAAGACCGCCCTGGACGCGGCCAATGCCGCGCTCACTCAGCAGGTCCAGGACCTGCAGGCCCGCTTGAAAGCGGCGGAAAGCCGGGAGATCCAAATCCAACGGCTGGAAGCACACGTGCAGGCGCAGCACAGGGAGAACGAGAGCCTGCGCCAGCGTATCGCGAGCGATGCGGAAAGATTGCAGGCTGGCACCGCGCGCAGCCGGGCCCTGATGGAAGAACTGGCGCGCTGGCGGCGGGACAACTCGCTGCTGCTGCGCGCGGTGGATGAGAGAACCCGTTGGGGCAACGCCTGCCTCGCCAAGAACCGCGACCTGATCCGGCTCAATCGCAAGGTATTGGAACATCAGGGCGAACAGGGGTTCTGGGATCGCCTCAAGGCCGTTGAACCCTTAACCGGCCTGGGCCGGGTGGCCGAAGAAAACGCCCGCGACGAGTTCGGCTACCGGCTCGAGGATCTTGAAGTGACGCCCTGGCGCGAACCGGCCGGGACGGCGGAGTCCGGACCGTCAGGGTCAACGGCAACTGACGAAGAGGAAGAGGACGAGCAGGAATGAGGTGGACCCGGTGCGGGGCGCTGACGGCTCTCAGGGGCTGCCCTTGGCTTTCGCATCGATCAAGCGGAGCCAGGCGCGCGCATCGCGCCATTGCGCGATCCAAGCGGGAATCTGCGGCGCTGGCATGGGCCGGGCGATACCGTAGCCCTGCGCGAGACGGCAGCCCAGTTCCAGCAGCTTGGCGCCGTGGTCCATTGTCTCCACGCCTTCGGCGATGACCGGCCGGTTGAACACGCCGGCGAGGCGGACGACGCTTTCCACGATGCTGAGGTCGTCGGGGTCTTCCAGCATGTCGCGGACGAAGCTCTGGTCGATTTTCAGAACATGCACTGGCAGGTTGCGGAAATAGGTGAGGGAGGAGTAGCCGGTGCCGAAATCGTCCAGGGCGAAGCGCACCCCCAACTGGCGGCAGGCCATGAGCGCGTTCACCGCCGCGTTCATGTCGGACAGGCTGGCGGTTTCCAGTATTTCCAGCTCCAGCCGGGCGGGCGGCACGTCCGGGTGGCGCTCCAGTGCCACCCGCAGCCGGTTGGCGAACTCCCCCTGCAACAAGTGATTGGCGCTGACATTGGCGCTGACGTTGAAACTGAGCCCCGCCGCGCGCCAGATGGCAATCTGGCTCAGCACCGTCTCGATCACCCATTCACCGACGGCGAACTCCAGATCGGTGCCCGCCAGATACATCAGGAAATCGCCGGGGGCGAGCAGGCCGCGCTCGGGGTGCTGCCAGCGGATCAGGGCTTCGGCGCCCACGACCTCGCCGGAGGTCAGATCCACCTGGGGCTGGAAGTGCAGCACGAATTCCCGCCGGTCCAGGGCCTCGCGCAAGCGCTGCTGGTAAAGACGGTTGGTCTGCACCAGACGATCCTGCTTGGGATCGAAGAAATGGCAACGGTTCTTGCCGGCCTCCTTGGCGCGGTACATGGCTTGGTCCGCGTGCCTCAGCAGGGTGTCCGCGTCGGCGTCATCCAGCGGGAACAGGGTGACCCCGAGACTGGCGGTGATATTGATGGGCAGGCCGTTGATCTGGAACGGGCTGCTCAGCGCCGCCTGAATGCGCTCGATGATGCGCGTGCTTTCATTGGATTCCGCCAGATCGGCGAACAGCAAGACGAATTCGTCGCCACCGATGCGGGCCAGGGTATCCGCCGAGCGCAGCACGGTCTTGATGCGTTCGGCCACGCCGACCAGCAAGCGGTCGCCCATGTCATGCCCCAACTGGTCGTTGATGGGCTTGAATCCGTCCAGGTCGAGGTAGCAGATGGCGAAGGGCTTGCCGGATTTGCGGGCGTGATTGACCGCTTGCCCCAACCGCTCCACCAGTAACCGGCGGTTGGGTACTCCGGTGAGGATGTCGTAGTTGGCGATGCGGTAGAGTTCCGCCTCGTGCTCCTTGATGAGGCTGATATCGGAAAACACGCCGATGTAGTGCTGCACGCGTCCCGCGTTATCCCTGACCACCGAGATCGCCAGCAGTTCGGCGTATATCTGGCCCTCCTTGCGCTTGTTCCAGATCTCGTCCTGCCAGAAATCGTTGTACAGCAGGGATGTCCACATTCTGGCGTAGAACCCGGCGTCGTGGCGGCCCGAGGCAAGCATGCGCGGAGAGTGTCCGATCACCTCGTCCGGGGCGTAGCCGGTGATGCGGCTGAAGGCCGGATTGACGGCGGCGATGATGTTGTTGGCATCGCAGATCATGATGCCTTCGTAGCTGTTGGCGAACACGCTGGCGGCCAGGCGCAGCCGGCTCTCGGTCTGCTTGCGCTCGGTGATGTCGCGCACCACGGCGCTCAAATTGTGGCCGGTTGGCGTGCTCCAACTGCCCAGCACCAACTCCACGGGGAACTCGCTGCCGTCCTGGCGCAGCCCCTCCATTTCTATGATCCGTCCCTGGCAGCGGGGCGGCCTGCCGCGACCGATGCGCATCACCGCGGCAAGGTGCCTGCCGCGCAGCCGCTCGGGGATCAGTCGGGTCAGTGACTCGCCGAGCATCTCTTCCGCTGAGTAGCCGAAGACGCGCTGGGCACCCTCGTTCCAGCCGATGACGCGGGCCGCCTGATCCGCCAGGATGATGGCGTCCGGCGCCGTCTCGACCACGGTGCGCAGGCGCGCCTCCTTCTCGCGCAGGGAACGCGACTGGGCTTCCAGCTTTTCGCGCTGCTCGTTCAGTTCGCACAGGACTTGGTAAGTCCGGATTGCCGCGTACACCGAGACGAATATCTTGTCGGCGGTGAGTTCGGATTTCAACCGGTAGCCATCGATTTCGTACTCGGCCACCACGCTGCGCTGTGGCGCATAGCCGGGCTGCCCGGTGATGAGGACGATCTGCACGCTGCGGTTGTGCAAGTGCTGGCGGATGTGGCGCACCAGGTTCAGCCCGGCCTGGTCGGTTTCCATCACCACGTCGAGCAGGATGAGGGCCATGTCCGGGTGCTCGGCGAGGACGGCCTTGGCTTCCTCCGCGGAGCCCGCGTCGAACAGGCGCAGGGGCCGGCCTTCCACCACCATGTCCTGCAGCGCAAGCCTCAGCACGGCATGGATATCGGCTTCGTCGTCCACCAGCATGACCTTCCAGCGCGGGCTGTCCGGCTGGGGACCTTCGGGTTCTGGTGCCGGCTCGGGCGCGAACAAGGCGTCAAAGTCGTCTTCGAAATCGGCTGGGTTCATAGCGGGGTTTCGATGTGGAAATGGACGCCGCGGCTCACCGAGTGATCGCAGACGATACTGCCGCCGAAGCGGTGCGTGATCAAGTTATAGACCAGGTGCATGCCCAGGCCCATGCCGCGCTGCAGGTCGGTGGTGAAGAAAGGATCGAAGATGCGAGTCTTGGCGGACTCCGACAGCCCGACCCCATCGTCCCAATAGTCGACCATCAAGGAGTTATCCTTGCGGGCAACGGCAATCTCGATGGAGCCATGTTCCCGCTCCTTGAAGCCATGCCGCAACGAATTACTGATCAGATTGGTGAAGATGCTGGCCCAGTCACCGGGATAGCTCTCTATTTCCAGATCATCTGGACAGTGGATCTGCACGTTGATCTGATCGATGGACAGACGCTCGCCCAGGCCGGAGACGACATCCTCCAGGCAGGTGCGTGGGCTGAAACCGCGCTTGCCGGGCAATTTCCCAGCCACCGCCACCTGACGAAAGGCTTCGGTGACGCGCCCGATGCGCTCCAGATTGGTACGAATCAGCCCGGCTTCCTGCAGGGCGCATTGCAGGTAGTTCTGCAAGTCGGACTGGGTCATGCGGCGCTCGGCGAAGCGGTCGGCCAGGTTCTGAGAGCGGTCTTGCAGGCTTGATGCGGCGGTGAGGCCCACGCCCAGCGGGGTGTTGATCTCATGGGCCACACCGGCCACCATCACGCCCAGGGAGCCCATCTTCTCGGCCTCCACCAGGCGCTTGCGGTTGCGGGCGTTCTCGATGGCCAGGGCGAATACGCCGGTCATGGCCAGGGCCAGATTAAGATAGCGGTGGCGGAATTCCGGGAACGCGAGTTGGTCCACCACGGCCAGCCCCAGCACTTCCTCGCCCTGGGCGAGGCGCAGGAAAAAACCGTTGCCGGAGGGTGTCCAGGCGTAGGCGCTGCTTAACTGGCGCAAGGGTTCCAGGTATTCCGGAGGCACTTCCCGGTCCGAGTCCATTTGGCCGCGTTCCACCCTGAGGTAGTGCCAGACCCCTGGCGCAAACAGCATGCCGAACAGGTCGCCGATGCTTGCGATGACCGCTGGTTCCTGCTGAACCTTGGCGATCTGGGCGAGCAGGTCCATGGCCAGCATCTGGTCGGCGCATTCGCGGCGGTGGGTCCGTTCCCGCTGCTCCAAGGATTCGTGCTCCAACTGCAGCCGCCATTCCAGCACGGCCCGGGCGAGGTTCAGCCTGACATGGTCCAGTCCCACGGGGATGCGACGGCTTGGCAGGCCGACGACCTGGGCCATCTGTGCCAGGTTCGGCATGGCCTCGGGATCGATCCCAGTATCCAGCAGCACCAGCTCCTTCGCGAAATCGTGAAAGAATTCACCGGCGGTTGAGACCGAAAATCCCATGTGCGCCAGTTGCCCTTGCCAGTCGGAAAGCCATCCCGGCGTGATCAGATAAGCGCCGCCGGCGATGGCCTCATCCACCAGGGCGGGGGCGGCAACCAGATAAAAGCACTGTTCCTGGCGGATCACCTTCAGCGTGGGGCCGTCGGCGGGCGGTTGGGCGAGATCGCTCAGGCAGGCGCGGCCGAGGATCACCGCGTGGCTGCAGTCCTCGGGCAATTGCGCCCTGATTTCCTCCCAACTCAAGGGTGGCTTGCCGCAGCGGGCGGGGAGGTGAGCGACCGTCACATCTTGCCAGCCTTCCTGCTCCACCGAGGCACGCACTTCCTGTTGGAAGTTGCCGCAGCAGAATAAACAGAGCTTGGCGGACATGATCGGGACTCAACAGGCGTCCGGGTCCGCCCCGTCGCGAACCCAGGTCAGGGGATAGCGGCCCCAGCTTCTGGCGGCTTCCGCAATGGCGAACAGGATTTCATCGGGCACCTGCCAGGGGATCTCGCCGTGGTTGTCGCTGAGCAAGAAGCCCCCGCCGACGCCGGCCCCGGCGATGGCCCGCTTGACTTCCATTTCAGCTTGGGCCGGCGTCCAGCGGCGCATCTCGATCCCATTGAGATTGCCCAACAGGCTCACCCGGCCGGCCGCGGCGGCTTTCAGTTCGGCGAGATCCTCCAGGGCGCTGACGCCCACCACGGCGGTGCCTGTGGCGATGAGGTCTTCCAGAATAGGCAGAGCCCGGCCTGAAGCCAGGTGAGTGGCGGTGGGGCCATGGATGCCAGCCAGGGTAGCCCTGGCGGCCGGGTATCCGGTCTTGAGGTAGGTCGCGCGCGGAACGATGGTAGGCGATGAGACCGGATCGAAGTAGCAGATGGCGGTTGCGCCGGCCTTGAGTTGGGCGTTCGCCCACTGCACCGTGAAGGCCTGGTTGATGGTCATGAGGCGCTGGAAGCGGTCGGGCTGCTCGTGCATCAGTTCCAGATAGCTGTCGAAGCCCAATTGCATGACCGGCAGGGAAAACGGCGAGATGGCGACACCCACAATCGGGACCGTGTCAGCGGCCTGGGCCTTTAGCAAATCAATGGTTTGCAGCACTCTCAACAGGCCTGGCGACTGGCCGAGTTCGGGAACCTGAAGGGCATCGATGTCCTCGAAGCGCCTGATGATGGGAGCGCCGCAATTGGGTGGCCCGTCCGGGATGAAGACCGTGTCGCCGCCGAAGGCCTCGGTTTCGATGGAGGCATAGTAGAAGGCATACAGGCAGTCGCCTCCGTACTTTCGATGCAGGCGCATCTGACCCTCGGCGACCCAGTCCGCCCTGGAAAAGTAATCCTGAATGGAGACGCCCAGCTCCCGCGCGCCCTGCATGGCGGTCAGCAGGAACAGCGGCACCCGGTCCGGTTCGCGCTGGCCCAGGGCCGTCAGGGTCCGTTGCATGCAGTTCATGGGCACGGCGTTCATGGCATGTTGTCCATCCATTGCCGGACGATGGTGACGGCATCGGCAGCATTGCGGCCCATGGCGTCGGCGCCGACTTCCCGCCACAACTGCGGGTCGAACAGGAAAGGCGCGCCACCGACGATGACCTTGACCTCGCCGCCGCTTGCCTGCAGTCCTGCGCAGACTTCCCGCACCTTGAGCGCGGAGGGAAGCATCAGCACTGAGATCAGCAAGACCCGGATACGGTCGCGCAAACAGCGCGCCACCAGTTCGTCCACTTCCATGCGCCCGTAATCCAGCAGCTCGAAACCACTGGCCCGCATCAATGCGTAAACGATGCGCTTCCCCAGCATGTGGAAATCGCTCAGGACGACGATGGCTGAGCGGGGTTGGTGCTTGCGGTCCGGGTCGCTGGCAGGGAGCACGCGTTCCACCAGTTCCTCGCACAGCCGTCCGCTGAGATAGATCTGCGACAGGGCGATGGAGCCGGATTGCCACTCGCCGCCGATCTGCTCCAAGGCGGGCACCACCAGGCTTTCCACCGCCCCCAGGGGCGATGAGCGTTCCACGGCCTGCTCGAACAGGGATTCCGCCGCGAGGCGGTCCAGGGATTCCAGAGACTGACGGAAAGGGCCGAGCAGATCGTCCACGCCGGGATGCTCCTATGGGCTCCCCGGGTGGGAGCCCGTCCGGTTTCGAATTCAGGCTGAGCGGAATTGGCAGCCCGGGTTGAAGCGTTTCCAGAGTATAGTCCCGACCCCAAGCCGCTTGTGCGCCGTGGAGGTGAAGCATGCAGCTTTGTTGCGTATGCTGGCAGCTTTGGCGCTTGCGCAGGGATGTTTGAGGGCGATGGTCTCGTGGTGAACGCGCGAATTGCTCACTCGGGCATCTTGTCCCGGCCACGCGAATCCGCGAAACTGTCGCAGCAATTGTTTGGACCCGAGTACAGGTTCATGAAAAAACGCAGAAATCTCACGTCCGCCGATAGCTTGCCTGCCACAGCGGGAGCCCCGGGGCGCTTGAAGCGCATGGTCACCGCGCTGGCGCTTCCTTCCATGCTGGGCGCTTGTGCCGCCCATGCACCCCATGCCACGCCCCCCAGCCACCAGACCGCGCAGCACGCCAAAGGCGGCCATCTGGCACCGGCGCGCCAGCGCCCGAAGGATTATGACTGGCTCAGCCTGAGCCGATTGTCCGTTGAGCCGACTTTGCGCCTGCCATCGGAGATCGTGGTGGTGGAAAGCATCCTGGCGCGCAAGCAGGCCGAGGCAGAGCGTGCACAGGCGAGCGAGGTTCCGATTCAAACCCGCCATGGACGCTGGCTAAGCGGAAAGAAACAGGATCTGGCATACCGCCATGCCGCTCCGGTTGCGCGGCAGGCGGTCGGCAAAGGCGGGGCCTGGGAGCGGGTCCGACGCGGCTTGATGCTGGCCAGCGAGGAGCACGAACGGGTGCAGGCGGAAGTGGACGCCTTCAAGCGCAGTCCCGGCAGTTTCAGCATCCTCACGCGCAACGCCGAGCCTTTCCTGTCCTTCGTCTCCGAGGAGATCGAACGGCGTGGATTGCCCCTGGATCTGGTTGCCTTGCCCATGATCGAAAGCGGCTACCAGACCGCCGCGGTATCGCCCAGGAACGCGGGAGGGCTTTGGCAACTCATGCCGCAGACGGGGCAAGAGCACGGAGTCAAGCTCACTGACGACTATGACGGACGCTTCGATGTCCATGCCTCCACGTCGGCGGCCCTGTCCTATCTATCGCATCTGAAGTCTGTGTATCGCGGCGACTGGTTGCTGGTTCTGGCCGCGTACAACGCCGGCGAGGGTACGGTGAACCGCGCTCTGGAAGCCAATCGCAAGGCGGGGAAGAGCCTTGCCTTCTGGGATTTGAACCTGCCGGCGGAGACCATGGCCTATGTTCCGAAGTTTCTCGCTCTCTCCCAGTTGATCGCTGACCCGCAGCGCCATGGCCTGCGCCTGCCCAAGTCCAGCGCGCTCCCAGTGTTGGCTCGGGTGCAGGTGAACGGGGAGATGCCGCTGGAAGCGGCACCGGCGGCGGCAGGGATGGAGTCGGAGGAGTTCTTCGCCTTCAATCCGGCCTTCAAGCCGGGCGCTACGCTGAAAGCGACCCACAGCCTGCTGCTACCCCTGGACCGCGCCGAAGCCTTCGTCGCCCAGATGCCTCAGGCGAAGCTGGTTTCCGCGCGTCACTACGTGGTGAAGAAGGGCGATACCCTGGTGGTGATCGCCAAGCGCCACGGTGTCCCGCAGACCCGCCTTGCATTGTGGAACGGGCTCAAGACGGACAGTCCGGTCAAGCCTGGGCAGCAACTGGAAATCTTCCCCATCTCGCGGACCTGAAATGCCGCGCCGCATTCGAGGTCCACAAGGCGTCTGCTTCGCGTTGGCGGCCTTACTGGCCAGCACCGGGGCATCCGCCGCCTTTTTTCTGGACTCTGCGACCCTGCTCCAGTGGCTGGATGACTACGACGCCTATCAGGAGCGGCGCGAAATCCGCTACATGGCCAAAACCAGCCAATACGTGGGGTATGTGACCGGAGTCGTGGACGCCCTGGATGGCACGCGCTTTTGCCTTGCTGGAGGCGTGGGCGCGGAGCAGGCCGCCGCCCAGGTGGCGGAGTACGCCCGCCAGCATGCCAAGAACCTGCCACGCCACGCCTCGGAAACTGTCTCTGCCGCCCTTGCTGAGCAGTATCCCTGCAAGCGTTGAGCCGTTCCCCCTCGTTCCGCATTGCCCTCTCGTTCCCATGCTCTGCGTGGGAACGTTGATCTGGCGCTCCGCGCCGGCGTTAGACGTAGAGCGCGCGGGGGAGGGTCCCCGCGTGGAGCCTGGGAACCAGGGCAAGAGGACATAAATGGCGTTGGAGCCAGGGGCACCAGGCCATAGAAGTCCATCCTCGTTCCCTCGCTCTGCGTGGGAACGCTGATCTGGCACTCCGTGCCTATACTGGACGCAAAATACCAGAGAGAAGGCTCGTGCCCATGCGCCATCGTGGGTTTGGATCAGGCCAATCTACGCAACGGGAACTGGACCGATGGGCAAAAATGGGGCGGACGAGTTCGAAACGCTGTTGGGCGAACTCTATGACTGCGCTGTCGGGACGGGTGACTGGTCTGCACTGGTGGCAGGAATCGCCGGGTTTCTGCGCTCCGATATGTGCAATTTGTTCTCACCGCCCTCAGGTGCCGGCGACCTCATATGGCATGCGCATCGGGTAGAGCAGCAAGCCTGGCAGGATTACGTGGCGTATTACGCCGGTTGCGACATCTTGGCGCAGCTTGCCTTTGAGCGCGGGGTGTGCGGTGTCGGGGACGTATTCTCCGACGAATACCTGATCGCCAAGCGTGATCTGGTCAGGACGGAGTTCTACCGTGATTTCTGGACACCCCTGAATATCCATTCTTCGTTGTCGACCCTGGTCTGTGCTCCGGACGCAGGAGGCCTGCCCATGGTCGTGCTGAGCCTTTATCGTCCGCCGGATCAGCCGGGCTTTACGACGGAGGAGTTTGACCGCATCTCTCGACTCTTACCTCATTTGCAACGAGCCTTCCGACTCCTGCGGAGAACGAGCGAATTGCAGGCCAAGGCGCACATGGGACTTCAAGTCATCGAAACCCTGAGTCTGCCGCTGCTCATCGTGGACCCGCAGGGTCGACTCGTTCATATGAATGGCGAAGCGGAGCGACTTCTGGCCGGCAAAACCTTGGGATTGGCGGTGAAAGGCGGACGCCTGCAGGCGCTCAATGTCGCCGACAAGGATAAGCTGGCGCGCCTGCTGATGGCCGCGAGCGGCAGGCCAGCGCTCAGCGGTGGCATGATGCTCACGCCTTCAGCCGGTTCGGCCCGTTGGCACGCATTCGTGTCGCCCTTGCCAGCCGCCTCGGCACGGGTCGGCGAGCGGCAGTCACCCTTGGCGCTGATCATGCTCATACAGACGGATAGGCCGCCTGCGCGTCTGAAAATGATGGGGGAGATCTACAAACTGTCGCCGGCAGAACTCCGCTTGGCGGAAGCGCTTGTGGCCGGCAAGACCATAGAGGAACATGCCGAGTCGGCGCAGATCAGCATCAATACGGTGAAGACTCAGCTTCGCAGCCTATTCAGCAAAACCGGAACCAAGCGCCAGGGTGAACTCATCGCCCTGCTGAGCAGGGCACCACCGCTTGCGCCGGGTGTCGACGAGGGCGCATGAGTGAATACGCTGGTCGTCAAAGCCTGCAAGCTTTTTTCCCTCGTTTCTGTGCTCTGAGTTCCCTTTCTCCCTCGTTCCCATGCTCTGCGTGGGAACGGGCAGGTAGGCGCTCCGCGCCCAAGGCTGGACGCTCAGCGTCCAGTTGGAGGTCCCCACGCGGAGCATGGGGACCAGACGAATTCCCTTGCGCTGCTTTTACTCTCTTTTTTTTCGTGCTCTGAGTTCCCTTTCTCCCTCGTTCCCATGCTCTGCGTGGGAACGGCTAGGTAGGCGCTCCGCGCATAAGGCTGCGGGCTGATCCGGAATGCCGCGTTCCTTTTGGCCTGCCAGTGATGCTGGATTCGAGACCGTCCCTGGCCTCTGTGATTCAGCCTAAGCCCTCGCCGGCATCCTGCGCTTGCCTAGCAGACTGAATCCCGCCAGCGCAGAACCAAGCAGCGGCAGGGCTGCCGGTACCGGCACGGTCGTGATGGCAATCGCATTAGCCCGGCCTCGAACCAGCAATGCATTGGAAAAGCCGTTCAAGATGCCCTGTAGCCCCGCGCCGAAGAGATGAACGCTTTCGACAGTGCCGAACTGGGCTGCCCAACCGGTAAAATTACCGGTCCGAAAATCCAGTGATAGAGGCCCGGCGGTGCCGTCGGCATTGAAGTCGCACTCATCCAGGGTTGCGCTGAACAGATTCTGCCGAGTAAGCCCCAAGCCCGGTATCGCGCCGTTGACGCTTACCGTGCCCCCCAGAAAAGTGCCGCTATTGCTGAAGTTCGCCGTCAGCCGGTAATTGCCCCGGGTGATGTTGTAAGCCTGTTGCGGGGTGAACTGAAATAGGAAAGGAGAGCCGTTGTTGACGGCAGTGAGCTGGTAGCTGTTTCGATTCAGGCGGTTCAGTTCAACCCGGGTAGCATTCTCAAAGTGAGGAAAACCAGCCGGGGGGATACCTTCCACGGCAAAAACCGGAACTACCGTGGCAGCCCGACAAACGCCTGAGCCGATCAGGACGGCCAGCAGGATCAAGATCAGATCAATCGACTTTTTCATGGGTTGCTTCTTAGAGATTAAATTTTGGAATCGCAGCGGCGGCAACCGATTCTGACAGAGTGTCTGTTAGGTCAGCCACAATCAGACATACCCGGCGGATGTTATCGTTCACCCGCCGAGAGATAGCTTGATACGACTAAACCTAGGGAACAGGTAATGGAATAGTCGAACCGGTTGGGGGTAGAGTCACATTTTGAAAAGTGAACTCGGTGTCAAAAGTATCACCGCTCTGATTTATGCTCGGCACAAACGAACCGCTATTTGGAACCGTACCAATAGAAACAGATTTTGTCGCGGCACGGTTTTGTCCAGGATCGCCAAGGTATAAGCGGGTTTGGTACTCCCAGTCAAAGGTTGTAAATAAACCAGAGGTTCTGAATCCCCTAACTGTGGCGTTAATCCAGACTTTCCCCGCGTGCGCTGCCACAAAACTAGAGAAATTAAGACGGTTCGGAAAGGGCCCGCTGATCTGAAATGGGACGCCAGACGTTCCATTAAGGCCGAAGAAGACCGCATTAATATCATTGGACCGCACGATTTCACTGTACGCGGGGGCGCCGGTCTCAAAGCCGCCGTTATTTCCGATGAAGAATGGTGCAACTGCTTTGAAGCCACTAAGAGTTATAGAAGGAGTAAATGACCAGTCGGCTGCGCTGGTAATTGTTGACGACTTCCAATTGATGGTGGCGCCGACCAGATTTAATCCAACCTTATGAAATTGATCAAGCAACAAGGCGCGCCGCTCATCAGAGCTCCCTTCGAATAAGGGGCTATAGGCGTAATAGACCAATATTTGCAGGTCGGTTAGAACCCGTTCATCAAACGTGACAGCCTGTCCTTCAATCAATGACTGAATCTGCTTTAGCTCATAGACTGGTTTCGTCGTATCTGTAAAGTTGAATGGATCATCCAGATTGAATTCAGCCCGGTTGTTTAAGCCGCCGGTATACCCGTCACCATTCAAGTCAAACCGAGAATAATCAGCCTGATATGGAGGAGTCGCTGTGTATTTTTTCTCCGTGAGTTCAAATTCCTGTAGGAACCTTTTTAAGTCATGCTCGGTGAATTTACCGTCAGGCGTGGCATTCCCGGCGGCATTATCCACATCCAGAATTGCTTGCCGAACCGGCGCCTGATCTTTGACCTTAGGATTATCGATTGCTAGGACGGCGGCATAGGTGTCGATCACTGGGGCAGTGTCTGCTGGCTCTGTTGGAGTTGCCGGTCGGCAGGCGCTATCAGAACTCCTTTTCGGCAAGGAGCGCGCGGTAGAAACGATGACTGTCTTCAATTGATTGGGCGTTAGGCCGGATTTAAGAGTCCAGAGCGTCGCTGCTAAGGCTGCTACCTGTGGCGATGAAAAGGAAGTACCATCGACCTGGCCTTTGCCGCTTGATGGAAGGTTTAGTACCTGAACGCTTTCGCCGATACCCGCAACTTGACCACCAGAAGATGAAAACGTGGACGTGCAGTCTGGAGATATCTGAGTAAGTATCCCTTGTTGATAGTTGGTTCTGTAGCTCTCAACCACTAATCCATTGTCAAGTGGGGATACCGTAGATTCGATGGGGCCCAAAAGCGCCCTTTGCTCCATACCTGCGTCCTTGGCACCGAGAGGGTTTGTATATTCCCCAGCACCCTCGTTACCTGCCGCAGCGACTACAAATACACGCTTATCAAGTACCCTTTTTCTCATGGCCTGTATCCATTTTTTCGCCTTCCCGACAAGGGCTTTTTGTCTCTCAGGTGAAAAGCACCAGTCCGGAAGAAACGGAAGTCGACTACCCAGCGGATCTAAGTCAGCTTCACATTCACCTAGACTTATATTTAGTACGACATTGCGATATTTGGAAATGTCGACTAGTTTACGAATTACATTGGCGCTAGGATCCAACCCAACCTTCTTCCGCCTGACGCTAGAGGAAGGTTTCAGATGATCTTCAACACGGAGGACAATTGGTTCCGAATATAAACCAGTTACTGACGTAAAAAAACTGTCGAAAGCTGCTCCGATAACGCTCGCAACTTGATAGCCGTGATTTTCAGAAATTGGAATCCCAGCTTTATCCGTTGCGCCCGTTCCAAAGTCTGCCGCGACGGTGTTTTTGTATGACCATAGGGATTTACTTGTGGGTGCACCGACTCCAAAATAGTCCTCTATTAAAATAGCCGGTGCTGTCAGGCTTTTTTCGCTAAGAGCCCTTCTCGCATTCCAGAGGGCATGCCCTTTAACTGCAAGATGATGATGGGTAGATGCAATAATGCTTGTTGTTGAAAAGGACGATTTTCCGGGCAATATTTTTGTATTATTGGGGCCCTCTGGGAAAATATCGTCTACATTAGAAAGTGTCCTTGTTTCGGCTATTAGTGTGTCAAGGGTTTCGATTGTTCTCTGGTCTGGAACTCTTAAGCCAAATATAGTTGAGTCTGAAAGCATACTGGTTATTTCTGCGTCCATTCTTGAAAGAACGCGATTAACATCTTCAACTGACGCTACGTCGTTCATTATTAGAGTCAGCTTGGTACGGGCAATGTTGCCGAATTTTGGGTGAAGCGATAACTCTTCATCACCTACCGTGTCACCATTATAAAAATCCCGTGTTACGGAGTTAACAGGTGCTGATGGTGGTCCCTCTAAGGCTTTTAAACCATCTGCGCTATAGTCGAAGGTCCATGCCACCATGCTGTCGTCAAAAGGCAACTTACGATCATGTCGAACCGTGATTGTGTCCGAACTCGTCACTGTTTGCCCCGGTAAAACGAGGCCAAATGTGACTTCGCCGTCTATCGGATCGATCTGTGCTGGTGTGGATCCAATGCTCGCAATTACGTCGCGGGCTTCGCCGCCTTTATTGATAAGAACCGCACGATAGACATATTCATAGATGGTTTGGCTAATTCGCTTCGAAGAAACCAGTTGAAAGCTCGTGATGCTTAGGTCCGGTGGCGATGCAATCGCGGATCGCATGAGCGTAAGGAAGATTAGAATTAAGCTAGTTTTTACTAGGGTATATTGCTGGGTGTTTTTTTGCTCGGCGTACATAAACTATCTCCTCTCGGTCGTCTGGCGAAGACGTTTTAATGAAGGCTTCGAATCAGAACCAGGAGCTATGATTTCACGGCCGCTCTGCGTCCGATTACGAAATATCCCATCAATGAAGAGAGCATGAGGTAGAGTGATGCTGGCAGTGGCACCGGGGTGGCAACCGATGTTGTTGAGCCTGCCTTTAGAAGGTCGAATGTCGTGGGGTCATAGATTTCAAATTGCTGCCCAGCGGGCCTGCCTGTGCCTAGCCAGATAAAGTCGATAGCAAAACCGGTCAATGATGTTCCGGAACCAATTCCAGTACCGGTTGATAAAGCATCGAACGTGGCGGGTATACCTGGTGCGGACGCGAGTATTTGTTGGTCCCAAGATGCCGAGAGGCTCGGGTCGCTGGAAATTATCAGGCTGGATTCACGATAGAGCGCAGGGTCAAATAGGATGTCGAATAGCAATACGTCGCCTCCGTTTGGCAGAGTGCCGTCGTTCTCGATGGTATATATATATCTGAACTGATTTTGTCCTAAATCAACTAAATCGAAATTGATCAGTGAGGCGTGACAGTTTGCCGAGATGCCAAGTGTCACCAGTAATATGTAGAGAATATTTGATATTTTTTCCATGATCATGCTCGCTTGCGCATGTGATATAACGAGTGAAGTTCAAATAAGGCAGGGGGCTTGAGGGATGCAAGTTCTGCCTCAAACCCCTGCTGAGTTGGTACTGTCAGCTCCTCTTAATCTGTATATTCCTGGCGGTCGCGCTGTCGTTTCCGATGCTCAGAAAGACGTCTACTATGGGTGCAGTGCTAGATGAAGGTATCCCGTGCATTTCGATTTCGTATAGATATACATTCATTGAAACGCGATCAGGCTTGATCGATACTTCAACCTTATTTCCGTCAAGATAACCACTAAACACATAAGCCTGCTTTACGGCGTTGAACTTTAATGATCCAGGTGGGAGGGTCTTAGAAAGACCACCGATGGTGAAGCTCACGGTTTCCGCGAGTGGTTTGATTCCGTCGCTTTTTGCGTCTAAAGCAAAACTACCTTCCGCCTCCAATTCGGTTTTCTTTTTTTCAGTCTCTACCTTGGCGTTGAGGTTCGTGAATTCAAAGCTAAGTGGCCTGTTCATCAGGGAGAGCCGAGACGAACTGGTATTGCCCGCCGCGTCGGTCGCCAGAATCGTGCCGCTGCCGGGCAAGGTTGGATCGGCCAGAGAAATCGAGAAGCTGACAGACGGGTCGCCCGCTGCGAATGGCGAAACGCTTAACGAGAGGTTTGTGCTTGCTGGATCCAATGAAATCGACGCAATCCCCGAATCTTTGTCGATTTGGCCATTTCCGTTTACGTCCTCACCTGGGTCCAAGAGTCCGTTGCCGTTGACATCTTCGGTCGGCCGGTTATCGACTGCGTTTCCAGTTGCTGTGTCGAGATCGGGGACGAGTGCAATTTCGGGTGGATAAGCGTCTCCTACCGGTGTGGTTGGCGTACAGTCGACAGCTGCGGGAATCGAGCCAAGCACCGCGCCGCTGTTTTTATCTTTGAACTGTACGTCAAATGCCCCCGAAATTGGTCCCGCGGAGCCAGCCACATTCAAGGAATAGGAAGCGGTACCGCTAGGGCTGACACCAGATACAACCGCGGGGTCGGCACTTACGCTTACTCCGGCTGGCAAGGTACTGGTTGATACCTCGATATCAACCGGCTTGGTTGCTGTGGTCGTGATTGCGGAAGCTATTGCCGCGCTCAGATTGGCAAGGGGTACGGAAGTGCTAAACACCAACGGATTGCCTAGATCATCGACGGCACCGGTCAAGCGGCCCAACGCAGATAGAAATGTCGCTGGAGCAAAGTCAGGCCCCGAAAGTGTGCTTGGAGCCGCCCCTGGTCCCATGCCAATTACGCGAATACCCAGAGCGTTTAGGGCATCGACAGTTCCTTGCACCGTGCCGGCTCCCGCGGGAGCGACCGCCCCGGCTACCGTATTTCCGACCGTCGATTTGGAATCACTGATGAATCCGAACCGAGATGAGCCAGGAACGACTGAAGTACATGCAAACGCGGAAACCGGTACGGACGATCCACCTGCGCCGGTGATCGTTGCGGGAATAGGCTGACCGGCAGGAAATGCCGAAACGGGACAGATGTCCGTTGCCAAAATCGTCAGGTGCAAGGCGTCGTTTCGCCAACCGACACCACCTAGGGTTCCTGACGAAGGTGCGACATTCGATGAGAATGCGGGCACGTCGCCCGAAATTCCTGGAGCCAGCTGAGCCAGAGTGTCGCCGGCATTCCCGCTGTCCAGCACTGACCCATTTCCATCGCCGTCAAAGCCTACACCTGTCGCAATCTGATAGAGATTTTCCGCTAAAGCAGATTCAGGTCCGTCTCCGCCGAACCCCGGTGCGGACCTAGATAGAGCACCGCTGATTAAGCTATCTCGAACAGCCGCCCCCCCAGCGGTTGTCGCTGTGATGATCGGCTGATTAAGTGTAAATGGCCTGGCAACACTAAAATCGAGTGAGAACTGCGCGCCGGGGCCGCCGTAGTCTTCGAAACGCCCAACGCCAAATCCGAATTCAACACCCGGAAGTGCTGTTTCGAGGGCCCCCACCAATCCGCTGAAAATTCCGGTGACGGTGGGAACGAAGCCCGCAAAGCTGCCCGTATCATCAAACGAAAAGAAGACGTCAACTTTGTTCGTTATTGCCCCAGTCGGCAGCGTTATCGAGACTGGCAAACTCTGTGAGCCACCAGAACAGACCGGATCGCCTGCAACGAACTTTATCTCGGCCGGCGTTACGTTACCGGCGGCGAGTGCGCTTAGTGGTTGGCCTATCGTTGCGAAAGCTGTCGTAATGGCTATTATCTTTTGTAATCGCCGATTCATAGTTTTGTTCCCCTGTATATTCCGTAGTGCGTAACTTAAAAGTATTTTTATAATCACATACACAAGCTTTGACCAAAACGGAATTGAAGATGTGGCTCTGGGCCCGTCTTCAATCCGCGAAAAAGCTCCATGTAAAAGACCTAAAGTTGTGTTGCCGACTTCGAAGACTAGAGCTGCTGAATGGCCTGCGCGTCTGAGTCGAGAGAACGCTAAAAGATCTGACGTCGTAAAACATCATCCAAACGGATGAGATGATGTAAAATAATTCTTCGCGAAGCCGTATGGTTTTAAATTGATTAATCAGGAAAAGCCGTATGACAAAAGTTCTGGGCTATATGGAGCTTTCAGAGTCGCTCTTTGTGTGAGGTAATAGTTGATGATTTGCCCGATTGTTTCAGTATTAAAGTTGTTGAAATGTCGGGCTTGAGACCTTTTGTTGCGTTTCGATACCTTTTATACGGCACGCCACATCGCGGGTGAAGTCGGTATGTGTCACAAAACTGTTACTAAGCGGCTGGCTTATTTGTTCTGGGTATCAATGTGGGTGGGGGTGCGGAATTTTGTTGGTGCGGCCAGGGGGCGTCGACGCTTCGAGCCATTGCATGGCGCCAGGCACCGATCGCGCAGGCCCGCCGCCAAGCTGCTGAATTGTCTAGGCTGCGGGGGGAGCCTTGCGTCGCGGGCGTTTCGGCATAATTGAGCAGTCACAGACTTTGTTTATCGCCGGAAACTGAGTGTTGGGACATGGGGCTATTGGCTTTTTCTGACGACTTTCCGAAGGGACATAGGGGCAGGCAAGTTTCAAAAATGTCGTGGTAAGCGCCGGGCTCTGCGAAAGTACTGGTGCCACCTTCTGGAATCGCCTCTTTTATGACAAGAAGAGCGGCCGGGCGGCTTTGTGTTGTGTGGTTTAAGGGTTTCAGTGGCGACAGTCCACGACTGGACGGGCAAGCGCACCAGATGCTGACCTGCCTTGGCCGTGTTGAATACTACGCAAGGCATAGCGTTTTGTATCGGGCGCCGAGTTTGAGTTTTTCCACAATTACGAATCGCGCGGAAGAGCCTAGCTCCGTAAGCTGGCTTCTCCCTTACCCAGTCCCAGCGCAGTCGGAAGGAAACATTTTCTGATATTGAATCCCTGTTTGTCGATATCGAATTTGAAAAATGACAACTTCAATTGATGACGATACCTTGCACTCGATCATCGGCCAAATCTACGATGGAGTAACCACTCCAACCACGCTGGCAGAGGTTATTGACCGTATTATTAGCTGGATTGGCGCCGATTCAGCGCTGTTGGCATCGATTGTTCAGACGAGTGCGGAAATCAGTTTTTTGTTGTCCCGGGGCATTGATGAATCCATCGTCCGAGACTATGCGGCTGACGACCAAGTGGTGGACGCGTGGGCAGTCAAAATACCGGCAAAACTAAATCAGGATGTGGTTATCTTTTTGGGAGAGGAATTGGTGCCTGAGCGAGAGTTGATGGAGACGGGTTTCTATCGGAAATACTTGAATCCCGCACATGTTCACCATTTGTTGGCAACGGCGATGCGCCTGGATGCGAACCGCCGTGAGATGGATGTTTCGCTCTCTCTATTTCGATCGATTGATCGACCTGCGTTCGATGAGGCGTGTCGCAAGGCAATGGGTCGGATTGCAGACCACTTGAGACGCGCCTTGTTGCTTTCGGCCACGCTCAAACAGGCACAATTGAGAGCGGCGACCAGTGAGACAATTCTGGAGTATGTCGGAAGCGGAATACTCTTGGTGGACGAGCAGTCCCGCCTTATTCACGCAACCACCAGCGCGACTGAAGTTTTAAAGCGTCGCCAAGGTCTTAGAATCGTCAATGGACATGTGAGTACGAGTAGTGCACAAGATTCGCAGCGTCTACAAGAGTTGATTCGGCGAGCGGCGGCATTGAACGGCAAAATTCCTTCATCGGGGACCATGCCCATTCGTCAGGCTGACTCGCCACATCCGCTCGTAGTTTCGATCTTTCCAGTACCGTATAGCCACGAGACGTTCCGCGGTCACTCGCGTCACCGAGTGCTCTTGATTCTGAATGATTCCGGGCTAAAGCGCGTCAAGAATAGCGAGCTATTCGGTCGTTACTATTCCCTGACTGCCAGAGAACTCCAATTATGCTGTGCGCTTGCTGAAGGCAAGGATTTGGCGGCGGCTTGTGAGGCGCTGGGTATACGACATAACACGGGTCGGACCCACTTGCTTAATGTATTCGCGAAAGTGGGCGTGCACAGGCAGAGTGATTTGGTCGCTTTGATTCTTTCGTTTGGGTAGCGGGGACCAAAGCTTGCGGTTTCGTTCTTGCTCGGTCGTTCCTTCCTATTCTCACGCACTGTGCGGGGACCGTGAGCTTGGTGCTCCGCGCCAGTGTGTGGACGCAGAGCGTTCGGTGTTGGTTCCCACGCGGAGCGTGGGAACCAGGGCATAAGAACATAGACTGCGTAGGAACCAGGGGCACCAGGGCATAGAAGTTCATCCTCGCTCAAATGCAGCTTTTCGTTCCCATGCTCTGCGTGGGAACCAGAGATGGATAGGTGGGTTGGCGCTCCGCGCCCAGGGTCGGGGTAACAAGGCTTGCGTTCGCGCCCTTGCCAGCCAGTTTGGGTGTCGGTTTCCGGGGAACTTTGCGGCGGCCGCTGGATCGGAAATGGGCGATCTGAATTCAGGAGGGCGGCATGAATCAATCACTCACGGTGCTGTACGATGGCGGCTGCGGTTTGTGCGGGCGCGAGATCGCCCATTACCGGCGCTTGCCGGCGCGGGTGCCCATCGAGTGGATAGACGTCACCCAGGCGCCCGAGCGCCTCGCCGCCTTTGAGGTGGATCTGGCGGCGACGATGGCCGAATTCCACGTGTTCGACGGCGAGGGCCGTTGTCACAAGGGCGCGGACGCCTTCCTCCTGCTGTGGAGCGGCTTGCCCTACTACCGCCATCTGGCCGCGGTGTGCCGCGCCTTGCGCGTGCAGCCGATCATGCGCTGGGGCTACGGGCGTTTCGCCGCCTGGCATTTTCGCCGCCGCTGCGCGCAGGGAGCCTGCGGCGTCATCTGAATTTCCGCCGATAGCGCGTGACAAGCCGGCAAGCGGCGCGGCATGATGAACTTCCTTTTCTCACTGTTCCCGCGCCTGCCATGGATTCCGATCAACTGACTGACTTCGTCGAATCCCTCTGGGACCGGTCAATCACGCCGGCCCTGGTGGAATACATCCGCATACCCAATAAATCGCCCTTGTTCGAGGTCGACTGGCAGGCTCATGGCCACATGGACCGCGCCATCCATCTGGCCGAGGCCTGGTACCGCGAGCACCCGCTGGCCGGCAGCAGCCTGGAGATCGTGCGCTTGCCTGGCCGTACGCCGGTTTTACTGGTGGAGGTGCAGGGCACGGTGCCGGGTAACTTGCTGCTTTATGGGCATCTGGACAAGCAGCCGGAAATGGAGGGCTGGCGCGAGGGCCTCGGACCTTGGGAGCCGGTGTTGGAAGGCGACCGGCTGTATGGGCGCGGCGGCGCCGACGACGGCTATGCCTTCTTCGCCTCGGTGGCGGCCATCAAGGCGCTGCAGGCACAGGGCATCGCCCATCCGCGCTGCGTCATCCTCATCGAGTGTTGCGAGGAGAGCGGCAGTTTCGATCTGCCTCATTACATCGAGGCCCTGGCGGCGAGGATCGGCCAGCCCGATTTGGTGGTCTGCCTGGATTCCGGTTGCGGCAATTACGAGCAGTTGTGGTGCACCACGTCACTGCGCGGGCTGGTGAGTGGCAATCTGACGGTGCGCATACTCACAGAGGGTGTGCATTCCGGCGATGCCAGCGGCATCGTGCCGTCCAGTTTCCGCATTGCCCGACATTTGATCTCGCGCCTGGAAGATGAGATGAGTGGGGCGGTGCGGGGCAAGGACTTTCAGGTGGCGATACCGGCTGAGCGGCGCGAGCAGGCCACGCAGGCCGCCGAGGTGCTGCGGGAGGCCGTGCACGACAAGTTTCCCTTCGTTGCCGGCGCGCGCCCGGTTGAGGCGCCGGATGCGGAACTGGTGTTGAACCGCACATGGCGGCCCGCCCTGGAAGTGACCGGGGCCTCGGGATTGCCCGCGACCGAACAGGCAGGCAATGTGCTCCGCCCTTACACGCGCTTGAAGCTGTCACTGCGACTGCCACCGACCGCCGATGCCGAGAGGGCGACACTGGCGCTCAAGGCCTTGCTGGAAGCGGACCCGCCTTACGGCGCCGAAGTGCGGTTCGAACCCGAGCAGGCCGCGGGCGGCTGGAACGCGCCGGCCATGGACCCCGCTTTGTGGCAGGTGATCGACGAGGCGTCCATGGCTTACTTCGGCAAGCCGGCGGTGTGCATGGGGGAGGGTGGCTCCATTCCCTTCATGGGTATGCTCGGGCGGCAGTTCCCCGCCGCGCAGTTCCTCATCACCGGCGTGCTGGGTCCGCATTCCAATGCCCACGGGCCCAACGAATTCCTGCACATTCCTACCGCCAAGCGCCTGACCTGCTGCATCGCCCGGGTGATCGCGTCCCGGCACTAAGGCGTTTCAGGCGATCAGCCCTTCCGCCTTGAGGGCTTGCTGCACCGCAGGCCGCGCGGCCCCCCGGCCCCTGAAATCCACCAGCGCCGGCCAGGGCGAAAGGTCCAGCTTGTGATAATCGGCCCAGCCGAGGACGGTAAACAGATAGGCATCCGCCACGCTGTAGCTGTCGCCCAGGAGCCAGGGCTGCTTGGCCAGGGTTGCCGAAAGGAAGTCGAAGCGGCGGCCCAGTTGCGTTATCGCCTGTTGTCGAGCGGCCTCTGGCGAAGCGGGGTTCCAAAGGGGGCTGAAGCCCTTGTGCACTTCCGTGGCGATGAAAGCCAGCCATTCCATCAGGCGGTAGCGCGCCAGGGAGCCGGCGGGCGGGGCCAGACAGGCGGTGGGGTTCAGATCGGCGACGAATTGCAGGATCACCTGGTCTTCCGTCAGCACTTCGCCGCTATCCATCTGCAGGGCGGGGACGTAGCCCTTGGAGTTGATGGTCACGAAATCGTCGCCGGTTTCGGTTTTCTTGCTCGCCAGGTCGACCTTTTCCAGATCAAATTCCAGGCCTGCCTCACGCAGGGCAATATGCACCGCCAGTGAGCAGGCGCCGGGGGTATAGTAGAGCTTCATGGGTCACCTCCTGGTGTGATGGGGGAAAGCGCGCCGGATAAGGCCATTGCTACCAGACGGGATGGCCGCAGTTACGTTAGCACGCTGACCTCCGCCATGAAACAGGGTGGAACTGCCAAGGCTCCGTGTGTAAAGGGCGAAAAGTGGCGAATTCGCCGGAAAGATCAGAAGCAAAGGAGGGTAGCGCATGCCTGAATGGAACGAATTCCTTAAGCTGTTTGCCGGCTTGTTTTCCGTGGTCGATCCGCTCGGCGCCATCCCATTTTTCATCAGCCTGACGCAGAACCGCTCGGCCGCGGAACGGGCCCAGAGTGCCATGATGTGCGCGCTGGCGGTGGCCGTGGTGCTGATGATCGCGCTGTTGGGTGGCGAAGCGCTGTTACGTCTATTCGGGATCGGTATTCCGTCCTTCCAGGTGGCGGGCGGGATATTGCTCCTGCTGATGGGCATCGCCATGCTACGGGTGTCCGGTGACCGCTCGCGGCAGACGCCCGAGGAACAGGCTGAGTCGAGCCATAAAGAGTCCATCGCCGTGGTGCCCATGGCGATTCCGCTCCTGAGCGGTCCCGGGGCCATCAGCACGGTGATCGTGTTCGCCCACGCAGATAGCAGCCTGGCCTACCAAGTGGTGCTGGCGGCGGTGATCGCCAGTCTCGCGGCGACCGTGTTCGCCGCCTTGCGGATGGCCGGCAGTATCGCCGGAGCCCTGGGCACCACTGGCCTGAATGTGGTGACGCGGGTGGTAGGGCTCATCATCGCCTCGGTGGCGGTGGAATTCATGGCGAAAGGTATCGGTTCGTTGTTTCCGGGCCTGGGATATACTGGCTGAGTCTTGATGGTCGCTGACGGCGTCCGGTGAACGCAGAGGAAAAGATGAAGAGACTGTGCGGCGGGTGGCTTGCCCTGGCGCTGAGCAGCGCGCCGGCCTTGGCCCAGGCGAGCGATTGGTGGTTCATTGCCGATGTCGGCGAGGCGGCGGCCGAGTATATCGTCTATGTGGACAAATCCAGCATCGAGCGCGTAAGCCGCAGCAGTGCCATGACCGCCTGGATGCTGACGGTGTATCACGACGACCAGGTTTCCGAGGGGGCTGCCTATCGCAGCGAGAAGCTCCGCTTGCGGATCGACTGCGGCAAGGAACTGGCGGGGATCGAGAACCGGGCCCTGTATTCCGCCTACAAGGAAACCGTCTCGCAATCGCGCAAGACCGAGCCGGAATTGACCGCGATCCCGCCCCAGTCGCCCTTGCAGACGGCGGTGGGCTTCATCTGCTCGGGCGGGCGTCAGCCTGCCCGCACCATTCCCGTTTACGACCCTAACAAGGACGCGGAACAGCGGTTCTGGCTCAAGGACAAGGAACATCGGATCAATCCGAAATGATCCGACCCTCGTGTCCGGCGTTCAGCTTCGGTTCAGGCAATCGGCCCTAGTCTATACACGCGGTCGGCGCAAATGGGTTACCCCAAGCCGGACCGCATAGACGAACAACACACCTCCACTGGGAGATTGTCATGAACACCTTGAAGACCATCCTGCTGGCCAGCTTTCTATGGGGGATCGCCTTGTCTCCCGCGGCGCGTGCCGACGGCCACGGCCATTGGGAACATCATGGCGGCTGGGGGCACCACGACGATTGGGGGCACCACCACCATAGGCACCACTATCCTCATCATGACGGCCCGTACCGTGACTATGTGGTGATCCGCGAGCGGCCCATCTATTATCCCCCGCCGCCTCCGCCGGTCGTGCATCACTATTACGAATATGCGCCGGCCCCGGCGTACCCGAGGCCGCAGGTTTACGGCTACGGGGGAGGATACGGCGGCCCTTTGCCCATCATCGCCGGTGGCGTCCTTGGGGGCGTTGTCGGTGAGCAACTGGGCCGGGGTGATCACGCCGCCATTATCGGCGGTTCTGTGCTGGGCTCGGTGATCGGTAACGAGATCGCGCGATGAGAATCGCGCCGCGTGTTGTGAGTTGACCCTCTCAAGTCCCGGCTCCTTGGGCCGGGACGGGGCTCGCGGAGCGCCCGTCGCCGCGCCTAGTCCCTGATCTTGCTTCCGTGCGCGGGGCGATGGTACTCTGCCGCCTCACCCCGCCAAAGGCCCCGTCCTGAGGCCCGCCCCTGCAACCTGCATGGCCCGAGGAGCCCGATGAAGAGAGGTTTGCTCTTTCTTGGCCTCGCCCTGTCGTTTCCATTTCAACTTCCCGCAACCGGCTTGCTGACGCCGGCCGCCGATGTGCAGAACCAGCCTGGTTTGACCCTCGATCAAGCGGTGCGAAAGGTGCAACGCGAGACCGGCGGACGCATCCTGGCGGCCGACGCGGTGCTGTCGGCCGGTGGTCCGGTCTACCGCATCAAGGTGCTTCTGCCCTCCGGACGCGTAAAGGTGATCCAGGTGGACGCCCGGCGCTGATTCCCCGATATCCCTTAGCTGCATGCGTATCCTGCTGGTTGAAGACGAAGACGAATTGAGGGCCCAGTTGCTGGCCGCCCTGCGTGGCGCCGGTTATGCGGTGGATGCCGCGGCCGAGGGCAAGGAAGGGTTTTTCTTGGGCAGCGAGGTGCCCTTCGACCTGGCCGTGGTGGATCTCGGGCTGCCCGGCATGTCGGGTCTTGAGATCATTGGGGGGTGGCGCGAAGCCGGAGTCGCGTTCCCTGTGTTGATACTGACCGCCCGTGGCCGCTGGCAGGACAAGGTGGAAGGCCTGGGCCTGGGGGCCGACGATTATCTGGTCAAGCCTTTCCACATGGAGGAGCTGCTGGCGCGCATCAAGGCCTTGCTGCGGCGCGCCGCCGGTCGCGCGCGGCCGCGTCTGCAATTCGGGCCGGTGGAACTGGACACGGCGGCTCAGAGCGTGAGCCTGAACGGCCAGGCGGTGGAACTGACCGCGCACGAATACAAGGTGCTGGAGTATCTTGCCCTGCATGCCGGCGAGGTCATTTCCAAGACCGATCTCGCCGAGCACATCTACGACCAGGATTTCGACTGCGACAGCAATGTCATCGAGGTGTTCATCGCCCGCTTGCGCAAGAAGCTGGACCCGGAGGGCAGCCTTTCACCTATCGAAACCCTGCGCGGACGCGGATACCGTTTCATCCTCGCCAAGGATGCCTGAGCGGTGAAGCCGATTTCCCTGCATGTCCGCGTGCAGATTGCGTCCAGCGTGGTGCTCGCCGCCTTTCTTGGCATGACCGGTCTGGTGCTGGACGAGGCCTTCCGGGACAGCGCCAAGGCCGCCCTGCGTGATCGCCTGCAAGGCTATGTCTATGCCCTTCTGGCCGGGGCGGAAACCAACAATCATGGGGACCTGCTCGGCCCAGCCGAGCTGCAAGAGCCGCGCCTGCGCTATCCCGCATCAGGCCTTTACGCGGAAATCAGCCGCCGTGACCATGATCCCGGCTGGCGCTCGCCTTCGGCCCTGGGCGTGGAGATCCCGCCGACGCGCCTGCCTCCCCTGGGGCACAGTGCCCTGGAACGGGTGCTGACGGAGAACGGGGAGCCCTTGTTCGTGCTCAGTTTCCGCGTCCTGTGGGAAGAGGGGCTGCGCAAGCCGCGCGCCTACACCTTCCGTGTGGCAGAAACGGCCGATGCCTACGAGGATCAGGTGGGTCAGTTCCGGCGCAGCCTGTGGGGCTGGCTGGGGGGCGCAGCGCTGTTGCTGCTGGTGGTGCAGGGCGGCATCCTGCGCTGGGGGCTGGCCCCTTTGCGTCGGGTGGCTAGCGACCTGGCGGACATTGAGCAGGGCCGCACCGACCGGCTGCGCGGCGGCTATCCGGTGGAGCTGAGCGGGTTGACCGACAACCTCAATGCTTTGCTGGACAGCTCGCGCAGCAGTCTTGCGCGCTACCGCGATGCCCTGGGCGATCTTGCCCATAGCCTGAAGACCCCGCTGGCCGTGGTGCGCGGCGTGCTGGAAAACCCCGCCCGCGCCGAGTCCGGCCTGCCCTTGGCGCAGGAGCAGATCCTGCGCATGCACCAGATCATCGACTATCAGCTTCAGCGCGCTGCGACTGCCGGCCGGACGCGTCTGGCGAAGCCGGTCAACGTCCTGGCCAAGGTGACAGAGGTAAAGGCGGCGCTGCTCAAGGTGTATGCGGACAAGCGCGTGGAGTGCAGCATGGACGTGGACCCGGCCCTCGATTTTGCCGGCGACGAGGGGGACCTGCTGGAAGTCCTGGGAAATCTCTTGGACAACGCCTTCAAATGGTGCCGAGGCCGAATACGTGTTTCGGCGCGCCGGATCACCGGCGATACGGCGGTGCTGGATATTCGCGTTCATGACGATGGCCCAGGCATGCCGCCCGCCACGGTAGAGCGCCTGCTCCAGCGCGGTGAGCGCGCCGACCCTGATGTGCCTGGCCAGGGCCTGGGGCTGGCCATCGTCGCGTCCATAGTCGGCACCTATCAAGGCACGCTCGCCGTTCGCACCAGCCCGCTGGGCGGCGCGGAGGTGGCGGTGCGACTGTAGGGCGGTCGCGGCAGTCGTCAGCGCCAACGTAATCCCGTACCATACCGCCACATGCGCCGGGGGGCCACCCGTGGCGCGGCAATCTAAGGAGGGGGACTGGCCGAGCGGCCGAATCAATCCAATTTCTATGGATATATTTCTAATCTTTGTTCTGATTGTCATGAACGGCGTATTTTCCATGTCGGAAATCGCCGTGGTGTTTTCCCGCAAGAGCCGCCTGCAATCCTGGGCGGACAAAGGCAGCCAGGCTGCGGTGACGGCCTTGCGGCTGGCCGAGGAGCCCACATCCTTCCTTTCCACGGTGCAGGTGGGCATCACCCTGATCGGGGTGCTGAGCGGCGCCTTGGGCGAGAGCGCCATTGCCGACCGGGTCAGCTCTCTGCTCCAAGGCTGTCCGGAACTCGCGCCCTACAGTCGCAGCATCGGGTTGGCGGTCATGGTGGTGGGAGTCACCTATGTCTCCCTGGTGATCGGCGAACTGGTGCCCAAGCGTCTCGCTCTGGCGACGCCCGAGCGCATTGCGTTGCTGGCGGCGCGTCCCATGCGCTGGCTGTCCCTGGTCGCCTATCCCTTGGTCAAGCTGTTGAGCCTATCCACCGAACTGATCCTGCTCCTGTTCGGGCGCCGGACGAAAGCTGGACCTTCGGTCAGCGAGGACGAGATCAAGCTGCTGCTGCGTCAGGGAACCGAGGAAGGGGTGTTCGCGCCAGGGGAACACGAACTGGTGTCCAATGTGTTCCGCCTGGATGTGCACACGGTGGCCTCGGTGATGACGCCGCGCAAGGACATCTTTTTCATCGACGTGGACGATCCGCCCGAGGTCACCCGCGAGAAGCTCCTGCAGACCACCTACTCGCGCTTCCCCCTGTGCCAAGGCCGTTTCGAGAACATCATCGGCGTGGTGCAGGCGAAGGACCTACTCAATGCGCAATTGCGCGGCGAGGCGCTGGATCTGCCGGCCATGAGCCGCAAGCCCCTGTATGTGCTGCCTTCCATCGACCTGATGCACCTGATGGAAGAGTTCAAGAAGATGCGGGCGCACTTCGCGCTGGTCATCGACGAGTATGGCGAGGTGGAAGGGTTGGTCACGCTGCAGGATGTGATGGGCGCGATCGTGGGCGATATCCCCGGTTCCGAATTGCAGGAGGAGCCCCAGTACGTGCAGCGTGAGGACGGCTCCTGGCTGGTGGATGGCATGTTGCCCGTCGAGAAATTCCGCAAGCTGTTCGAACTGCCGGAGCGGGAAGCGACCGAACGGGAAGACTTTCACACGGTGGCCGGACTTGTTCTGGCGCGACTGGGGCGCGTGCCTTCCGCGGCGGATCACTTCATATTCGGCGGTCTGCGCGTCGAGGTGGTGGACATGGACAAGAACCGCGTCGACAAAGTGCTGGTATCGCGGATCGACGATGCCGCAGACGACGCAAATACCGGTTAGGGCGCACCGCTTGCGCCAAGGCGGTCTAAACTTGCCTGAATGACTTTATCCAACGCCGCCTGCGGGGGCGGAATTACACAGGGACACCCATGACGCCCATCGCGCTCGCCAACGAGGTAACCACTCAGAACATTCTGTCCCTGCCGGACGTGGTTCTGCGCCTGAATCAATTGTTGGGGCGCCCGGATGTGACCCAGCCCATGATCGGCGAATTGCTGATGTCCGATCCCGCCATCAGTGCGCGGGTGCTGAAACTGGCCAACTGTGCCCTGTACGGCGGTCACGGCAAGGTGGACACCGTTTCGCGGGCCGTAAGCCTGCTGGGGCTGGAGCGCATCCGCGGCCTGGTGATGACCACCTTCATGGCCCAGGCCTTCGACGGCCTGCCGGAAGATGTCGTGGACATGGATCATTACTGGCTGAACAGTGTCGCGAGCGGGGTGGTGGCCCGGGCACTGGGCTACCGTTGCCGCATGTTCGACACCGAACTGCTGTTTCTGGCGGGGCTGCTGCTGAAGCTCGGCCGGCTAGTGTTCTATGGCGCACGGCCGCGCCAGTACCTGGAAGTCTTGCAGATCTCCGATCTGGGTGAGGAAGCCGTCATCGCGCAAGAGAGACACATCTTCGGCTTCGACCATTTCGCGCTTGGCGCGGCGCTGATGAAGCTCTGGCAATTGCCTGAAACCCTGTACAAGCTGGTGGAGGAGCAGGGCATGTCGCTGGAGGCAGCCAGCTTTCCCAAGGAACTGGCCATCGTGCGTGTGGCCAGCGCCCTAGCCCTGACCATCGAGCCCGGCCGCAGCTTGCCGGAAGATCCGGAACTATCCTCCATCGAAATCGACCCGGCGGCCCTCGAGCTACTGGATGTTTCGGCCGACTCACTGCAGTTGCTTTTGGCCGAGGCCTGGGTGCAAACTTTCGAGGTGATGGAGACGATTCGACCGAATATGGCCAAGGTGTTCTGAATCGGCTCGCCTCGATAAGTTTTTAGCGGCCCGGCGCGCGCCGCCGGATCAGGTCCTGCAAGGTGATTCAGTACAATCCCAAGTCCTGGTGGGGACTCATATTCAAGTTCCACCGCAGCGATACCTTTCGTGTGCTTGCGCCGGCCATGCTGACGGTGGCCCTGTACACCGGGCTTGTCGCCTATGCCTATGAAGCCAGGCTAGTGCCCGCTTTCCAAGGGACGACCCTGGTGCACTCTCTGCTGGGCTTCGTCATTTCCCTGCTGCTGGTTTTCCGGACCAACACCGCTTATGAGCGTTGGTGGGAGGGGCGACGTCACTGGGGCGCCCTAGTGAATGCCTCGCGCAACCTGGCGCTCAAGCTCGACGCGGCGCTTCCCGCTGAACATGCCTCTCGCAAGGTGTTTGCGGGCCTTATCAGTGATTATGCGGCGGTTCTGTGCGAGCATCTGCGGGACATTCCCATCAAGCGGCGCGACCCTCATATCAGCCACGCGCCCAACGCGGTGGCAGCCGCGTTGTTTCGGGAGTTCGACCGGCTGACGCACAGTGGCGATGTGTCCGCGCTGCAGGCGCTTACGATGAATCCGGAGCTGACCGCCTTTTCCGACATCTGCGGTGCGTGCGAACGGATACGCAAGACGCCGATTCCCTACGGCTACAGTCTTTTCATCAAGAAGTTCATCTTTGCCTATATCGTCACCATGCCGCTGTGCCTGGTGCATGATTTCGGCTATTGGGTCGTAGCCCTGACCACTTTCGAGTTTTATGTGCTGGTGAGCCTCGAAGTCATCGCGGAAGAGGTGGAGAACCCGTTTGGCCGTGACGCCAACGATCTGCCCACCAATGAGATTGCCGCCACCATAGCGGCCAATATGAGGGAAATTCTGGCTCCGGGAACGGACTTGGAGGCCTGAGCCGGGAGCAGGACGTCCTGGTGGACGCCCCGCTTCCGTCCACGAATTATTTCTTCTTCGGCGCAGTGACCTTGATGGACATGGCTTCCGTGTAGCGTGCCACCACGCTGTCGCCCTTGTGCACTTCGTTCAGGCGCTTAACCTCGGAGCCCGCCTTTACTTTGAATAGCTTGCCCTGTGGACCTTTCAGGGTGACTTCTCGGGTGTCGTAATTGATGTCTTCCACCGTAGCGACCAACTCCGTGGATTTTGCCGCGGTAATGCCGGGCTTGGCCCCTTTCGGCGCGCGCTCGGCGACGGTGGTGGTCTCCGCATCGGGGGCTACCCCGGGTCCGGTTACAAACAGTTCCATAGACTCGAGAAACTCGGCGGTCACGTCGTCTCCGACATGGATCTGCGGGAAGTTGCGCACTTCCGGTCCACACTTCACCTTTGCTGTGCGGCCGTCCTCGTATTTCAGGGTGACGATCCGTTTCTTCTTGTCGATATGCGTCACCTTGGCATTCAGCACTAGCAGTTCGGCTTCTGCGGCGCCAGGCTTTTCCTCCAACGCGGCGGGCATCGCTGGCGCTTCTGCCGGACTGGCCGCAGGCGCTGGCGCTTCCTCCTTGGCTTTGTCCTTCGCGCATCCGGCTAAGAGCAGGGTTGCGATGAGGGCTGCGACGGTCCGTCGTGCAAATTTCGGGGTGCCGAGATCCATTGTGTTCTCCTTTTTACTGTTATGATCGAGCGTCGAATCGGAAGATCTTAAGTGTCCGGGGTCAAGGGCCGGAGCTGCCTTGGACGGAGGTTTGTGAGGGTCCGTCACGGGAACCCGAGCCAGTTTGAACGCCCGGCCATCCAACCGGTCCAAGCTGGTGTCGCGATTCCAGGCCCAGTTTAGCGCGGCATGCTTCCAGGCACCACGCCGATCCGGGAAATATGCGTATAACCGAACCCTTGCTCGTGATTGGCCGGAGCCGTGCCATGACGAAGTACAGACAGATCGCGTTTATCCTGGCGCTAGCTGCGATTTTGGCCGGCTGCGCCGGTTCGCACTACTACGGGGGTGTCAGTTACAGTTATCCCTACGGGTATCGCGCGTACCCCTATTACAGCCCTTATCCGTATGCCTGGGGGCCGTACCCGCGCTACCGTCCCTATTATCGCCCGTGGCCGCGACCTTATTTCAGGCCCTACGGCGGCTGGCGCTATGGTGGCGGCTGGCACCGCGGTTGGCGTTGACGCCAACGTCCCGCCACTGTCCTTGGTCTTGCGGCGAATTGAGGCGCGCGTGGATGGTGCATCAAGGTGCTTGAATTCCCAGCGCGATCGCCAAGACTTTGCGAAGTTCATCGATCATGAGTCGGGTACGGGCTTTGTAGGCCATTACCGCCACCCGATCGACCGCAATGGCTTCGTTTTCCGCATAGCTTCGCCCGAGCACGTCGATCAGCAAAGCCCGAAAGCGGCCCGCCGCCTGGTTATGCTCGTCGTGAAACGAGAGTTCATCGCAGTAACAGAGGGCAGCGAGTAGCAGGTCGGGATGTCCAACGGCCGCGCGATGATGTCTCCGTAGCTGCGCGAGTATGTTCTCCGCTGCATCAAGTAACGCTGAATTGTCCAACTGCAGGGAGTTGCCGCCGGTACCGGATGCCATCGGGAATGCGTCAACCAGCCAGTCGCCGAAGTGCAGCACATTGCCGCGCCCGCGCCCATAAAGCAACACATCTTGCTCGTGCCGCGCGCCCCACAGGAAAAGCCTGTCAAGCAGGCATGCAATTTTGTCGTTTTGACTGTCGCGATCGCCGATTCCGAACAGGCCGATCGCCCGAGGCACATGATCCAAGAAGTTAAGAAGTCCCTCGGAGATCTGTGCGCTGTCCAAATCGCCCCCGGTTCCGACAATGGCAAGGTCGAAATTCGGGTCCGCTTGTTCGATCTTCCCGATATCAATGACGTTGAGTTCCGCGCCCGGCGGCAAGATGGAGTTGACCAGGCGCAGGCGCAGTGCAGCGGAGAAATGACTGGAACCCTCCGTCGCGATGAGTGCGATGCGCTTGCACGGCGGCGCGATTTGGCGGTCCGTGGACAGCAAGGCAATGGTACGTGAACCGACCGTTTCGGTGGAGCGGCAGTGCCAGCCCGTCTCTGTCAGGGTTTCGTTCAACTCCGAGGACGCGAGGCCGGTTACCAAGATCAGCGGTCGCCTGATTTCACGCAAGCGCTCCAGAAGCGCGATGAGACCCAGATGCGATGGTGAGTCATCGATTACCAGGACATGAGAGGCCACCTTGAGTGACTCGGCACCTGTCGCGAAACTTTCCTCTTCAAAGGAGATAAAGCTGCACTGAGGGGGAAGCCATGCTGCAAGTCCTTGACCGTCGCCGAACACGGCAATGGTGGCGCCCGCCGGGAAGTAGCGTGCCGCCCGTTCAAGCCAGCCCGTCGCAGGATTTTCATTTTTTCCACTTGTTGCGTTGTGCGCGCTTGCAAGGCCTTGTAATTCGCGAGCCACGTTGTCGATAACGGGTTCCCAGTCACCGGACTGGGTTTGACGAAACAAGCGCATGCTCGGATACCAGGGCGTATCTTCGCGTTCGGTGAGCCATCGCCAGTCCGCTGGAAGCGGCAGTAACGTCCAGACCGGCACGCCCAGTGCGCCGGCAAGATGAGCCACAGCGGTATCCACGCTGATCACCAGGTCAAGGCAGGAAATGAGGGCTGCCGTGTCGGCGAAATCGTCCAGTTGGTCGCTCAAATCAAGCAGTTCCATGCCTGGAGGTGGAGTCACAGCTTGTTCGGCTGCAGGCCCTTTTTGCAGACTGACGAAGTTGACGCCGGGAACGGTAGTGAGCGGGCCTAAGGCATCCAATCTCAGAGAACGGTTTCTATCGTTCTTGAACTCGGGGTTGCCAGACCAGACCAGTCCGACTTTGAGGCCAGTGAGTTGGTCCAGGCGTTGAGTCCAAGCACTTTGGTGCGAAGACTGTGCGGAGACGTAAGGAGTCTGAGACGGGATAGTGGATTCATCGTCTGTGAAGTACCGCGCCAGACTGAGAAGGGAGACATGGAGATCGGCATGTGGCAGGGGTTGGTCCGAGCCAATGAGTTGGTCAACCCCGGGCAGTGTCTCGAACAACTTAAAGAGAGGAGGATGGCAGCGTAGCAGTACTGTCCCGCCCAACGCTTTGACTTTGGGCAGATACCGCGCAAAGTGGATGGCATCGCCCAAGCCCTGTTCGGGATGGACGAGAAGCCGCCGCCCTCGAAACGACTGACCATCCCATTCCGGCTGTGGAAGCGGCAGCAGGCCATTCTCTGGCATCCGCCGTCGCCATTCGTATTCCCGGAAACCTTCGGAGAAGTGCCCTAAGTGCAGGAACATCAGACCGAGTTCATAGTGAGCAGTGGCTCTCTCAGGTTCAATGCGCAAGACGTCTTCCAGTAGCGCGGCAGCTTCTTCAAATCGCCCGAGTTCCCGCAGGGCAATGGCCCGGTTTTCCATGGCGGGCACGAAACCTGGGCGAAGTTGAAGGGCATGGTCATAGCTTGAAAGAGCCTGCTCAGGCTCGCCGGTCGCGCAGAGCGCAAGGCCCAGATTGTTGTGTGCCTCGGGCAGGTCGGATGCCAATTGAACGGCGCGGCGGCAATAGGGCAGGGCGTCTTCATGCCGTTTCAATTGCATCAGCTCGGACGCAAGATTGCAGTGCAGCGAACCATCTTCCGGGTATTTGGCGATCAGCTGACGCAGAATGGGTTCTGCCTCTCCATGACGCCGCTCGTTGATCAATCGCTCTGCCGTTGCGCGAAGTTCATCCCATTCGGCATTGACATCCGAAGCCGCATTTGAGTGGTCCGGAGGAGTCAAAAAAGTCCGCTGGCGCGGCTTGGCATCAGCCGATAGTTGCTCTCTGAGTCGCTGCAGTGCTGCGCCAAGGTCATTGGAAACCGCAGGCTGGGCGTGGCTATGCGTCGCCATAGTGTCGCGAGCCGGAACTTCCTTCAAGGACAAGCTCGGAACCTCGTTCCTTTGGCTTTCTAACTTCCCTGCGTTTGGCTGAGGAGCGGGGGAGGGTCGACTCGGTGGGCTTTGAAACTGACCGCTGAGCATCACAGAGCGGCGCGCCACGTTCAGGTTGTTCAAGGCGTCCCAGAAGTTTGGCTGAATTTTCAGCGCGGCTTCATAAGCCTCTACCGCTTCCTGCGGACGTCCAAGACTGAGCAGGGCGTTGCCCAGATTGCTGTAGGCGGACGCACTATTGGGATCAATCTTCAGTGCCTGACGGGAATAGCGGGCAGCCCCCTCAAAATTGCCCATCTCTCTGAGGACCATCCCCAGATTGATGTAGGCATTGAGGTAATCCGGCTTGATTCGTATGAGCTTCTCCATGAACTGCACGGCTTCGGTCCATCGTCCCAGTTTGATGGCGACGACGCCCAGCATGTTGATGGCATCGATATGGGTGGCGTTCTTCGCCACGATCTGCTTGCAGATAGCTTCGGCGGCGCGCCAGTTCGCAGACTCCGCATAATGGATTGCCTGCTGCATTTCCATGTAATGGTCCAAGACCACGGCAGGGGCTTTGGGCTTCTTACCAGATTTAGCTCTTTTCATGGCGTTCCTGTCCGTTGCGGATGCAGCGATTCGTCTCATCCAGCATAGACCGGATGCCGCCTTTCGTAATTTCCACGGGGGGCGTCTCGTGGGCGTAGGATTGGGAGCGCTGCTAGACCCCGAAGCTATAGGCCTTGGCCCATTCCTCCAAATGGTCTTCAAGCATCCAACCGTCAAGAACCCAGTGCTGTAACTCCTGGCCTTCCCGCTCGGCGGCATCAAGGTCGTTCACGCGCTCTCGAATCGCTTCGATCCAGGCAGACGGCTTGTTGCTGACACGCTTCACCGGTGCATCGCGGTAGGGCAGAACATCTGAGCAGACCACCGGCCACCCCAGAAAGCCGTATTCAAGCAGGCGCAGGTTGGACTTGCCTTCGTTGAACTTGTTGTTTTCGAGAGGCGCGATGGCTAAGTCGAGATTTAGACTGGCCAGTTTGGGCGGATAAGCATTGAAGGCACCGAAGGGATGGAATTCGCAGACTGAACCCAGCAGTTCGTCAGGACACATCCCGAAAAAAACCCAGTCGACTTCGGTCGCGGTCGCTTTCACCACTTCGGTGATCAGCGCCAGGTCTCCTCCATGTTGCATAGCTCCGGCCCAACCCACACGCGGCCTTTGTCCCTGGCGCGGACGGGAGGCCAAACCTTCCCATAGGAAGCGCGGAAGATAGTTCGGTAACAGCATGATATCGGCACACAGGTCCTTTGCCGACTGATAAATGGGCTGCGTCGAGGTCACTATACGGTCGGCCTGAGCCAAAATCTTCTTCAGGTTGCCCGGTGTGTGTCGCTTCTCGTATACCCCGCTGCCTTTCGGTACCGCTGTTACGAAGTCGTCCAAGTGCATAACCAGAGGGATTTCGGTGTATTTCTTCAACTGCCGCAGCATATCGAGATGATCTTCCAGCCCCAGGAAAACCGAGGTCGTGAAGATGTGTGGCGCGGCTCGAACGATCTCCGGCACCAAGAGGCTGCGGATCATGCCCATGCCTGGTGGGTAAACCAGGCTAGACTCCGTCGCCTGGGCCTGATTCAGGGCTTGCAGGGGAATTTTGACCCGGTATTCGCAGGGTGCGCCGTCAAGGGTCCAAGCGAGAATGCGGGTTTTTTGGGGTGGGATGCGTGGATCCCAGTTGACGACGAAGTCAGATTCGACCCGAAAGTCTCGGTGAATGAGGCTGAGGTGTCGGTTATAGGCGGGGTCTCGGGCCAGGTTGGGCAGCCACTTTTCAACCATCGCCTCGCGCTCGCGTTCAAACCGCTCTTGGGCCTTGAGCGCCTTGTGGGGCTGACGGGCCTCGGCCTGCTGGCTGGCGCTGCCATGATGTATCAGCATCACGTGCGGCGTCCAAAGCACTTTGTAACCCGCCTGGCCAACTTTCAGGCAAAGATCAATGTCATTATAGCAGACCTTGAATCGGTTTTCGTCGAGCCCTCCCACCTGCTCGTAGACACTGCGGCGGATTAGCAGACAGGCAGCCGTGACTGCTGACAAGTCCTGGTCAACCACCGCTCGTGCCATGTAACCTGGGTCATTTGGTCCGAGCAGACCCAGAAAGGGATGCTCCGCAATGCCGCCCAAGCCGAGCAATACGCCGGCATGCTGGACCTGCTTGCTCCCTGGAAACAGGAGCTTGGCCCCGACGATTCCAATCTCCGGGCGCTGGGCGTGATACATCATCAAGTCCAGCCAGGCGTCTTGTAGGACTTCAGTATCGTTGTTCAGGAGCAAAAAGTACTCGCCGGTGGCCTCCCTGGCCGCGAGATTGCAAATGGCAGAAAAGTTGAACGGCTTGGCGTATGTCAATACCCGGACCTCACCGGCATGGACCTTCAATGACTCGAAATACTTGCGGGTCTCCGCCTGCGTGCTTTGATTGTCGACAATTATGATCTCGTAGTCGGGATACTTGGTCATTGCCAGAATGCTGTCGACACAGGCACGCAGCAGATCGACTTGATCTTTTGTGGGAATAAGGATGGATACTTTAGGGTGGCCCTCAGGTAGGTATGTCACCCGCCAAGTACCCGGAATCATGCCGTCAGAGATGAAGCTCCTTATTTGATTACGTTCCAGATGTTGGAGCAGTGCTTGTCGGTGCGCTCCCGCTTCGGGTACGCGAAGGCAGTTTTCGGGCACATGGTAAAGTACGTCATCGATGTGCCCCAGCGCACTTTCTCCGAAACGGTCGAGAACGCGCAAAGCAAGGTCGTAAAGCATGGCGGCGTTCGAAACCGCGAGCCCGCCGACCTCCAAGAAAGATGTGCGGCGAATAGCCAGAAGTTCGCCAAGATAGTCGCAAGAGCGCAGCAGGTCCAAGTTAAAATCCGGACGCAGAAAGCCTTCCGCCACGCTGCGACCGGGAAATGTTACATCCGAATCGGTGTAATATAGGTGCGAATTTTTATTCAGCCGGCCGTACTGTGCCAGCATCCAGGGAAGGCGCATTTCGAACGCGACTCCGCAAGGGGCAATGATCAGCCATGTTTCATCGGCGCGGTCGGCCCGGGCCGTGATCGCGGCGTGAAGCTCGGCAGGGTCATCCACCTTTACCCACTCCAGGTTCTCCAATTCATCGAACATGGCATCGGGTGCAGCGCTGGTGCTGAAGATGCTCAGGCTCCAATCGGGCACAAAGAATGTTGCAAGAGAATCCAGCGTGTTGATCAGTAATGCCGGTGGCATCTCGCCCCCGAAAAGCATGAATCTGCAGCTGTCCAGGTCGTTGTCGGCGCTAGCACTATTCAGGGCTGCGTTATCGTGGCGCGTGCGCCATAGTTGGTAAGGCGAGCGCTCAACAGCTCTGCTTTCCCCATCACGTTCGAAGACCTTGCCCCCATCGCTCAGCAGCACATTCGAATTCGTTGTCAGTGTGGCGGCTAGGTAGAAAATGCGCTCGATTGCGTGTGCCGCGGTGCCGTCGAACTGCCCTTTCTCATCAGGAAAATCTGATGATTGGAGATTCAGATCGAGGAGGGGTTTCAATGCGTCGGTTCTTGCCCAGAACATCGAACCGGCCGGGAAGCGCTGATTAGTGAAGTCATACAGGGGTATTCCTAGCCTTGATGCAAGCTTGCTCACCAGGTCGATGTTTTTGGCCATCCGGAAGGCCAGCGGGCAGTCGAATGCCTCCCCAACGACAAATCCGTGCCCACTTGAAGCGTTGAGCCCCGCAATAATGTTATTGATCAGAACCGGATTACCGAGCAGACAGTTCAATTCGTCGTGGCGCCACTTGTCTCTCTCCAGAAAGATCGACGGGTCTATGCCGAGTTCGGAGCACTCCTGTTTGACACCGGGGGCATTCAATTGCTCGACGTGACCAGACCTTTTTGAGTGCAGCTTGCAGACGATTTCGAACCCGTCAGAAATAAGGCTTGGCAACAGGGAAAGAAAGGGCAGGATGTCACGTCCACGGTTTTCGTGTGGAAAGATCTGCGCATCCGGGAAGTCGAATGAGACCAATGCACTGGTACCTGAAAACTTTTCCGTAGGACACGTAACGAATAGGGTAAATGGCTGATCTATTTGTTTGATGGCATTCCGAAACTCCGGCCATAGGTCCTCGTAATACAGATGAAGGACCACGGCGATTTTGACGGGTGGGGCCACGGACAGGCCGGTGCGAGAATCGGTCGGCCTAGCGCGGACCAAGAACTGAAACGCCTGCAGTTCGAAAATGTCCTGCTCGCTCAGATCCTTAAGGACCAGCTTGCCGACGGTGAGGCTGCCCCCAGGCTTTACTTTGGGAAAATCCAATGTACGTGTAGCATCCACTTGCTCGATAACGTATCCGGTCTCCCTAAACAACTTCTCGATTTCGGCGAGCGTAAAAAAGCGGATGTGCGTGATGTCGAGCAGGCCTTCTTCCCGATAAGTCCAGTTGCCATGGGCCAGGTCTGCGAGCAGGCTCAGATGCCGGCTGTTGGGAATGCTGGCGATCACCTGCGCATCGACAGTCAGGTATGGCTTCAGTCGCTCCAAGACACCCCAAGGGTTATAAGTATGCTCGAGCACATCGGCGAGGATCACGGTGTCGATGGAACCTGGGTGTATGTCGTGATCGAGCAGATTGAGCTCTTCGATCCGCCCCGCGATGACCCGGTCCAGACGCTTACGTGCCAAGCCCAGGATGGACTCGTTCAATTCGATTCCAATGACGGTGGCCTCTGGAAATTGGCGCTTGATCGCTTCCCCAGTCACCCCGGCCGCGCAGCCGACGTCAAGAATCCGGTTGGGCGCGCGCTGAAACAGGGCGATGAGCTCGTGGCGGACGTGGTGGTGATATTCAGCTTGAATGTCTTCGACCGCTGAGCTGTGCGCATCCAGCGACTGCCAGACAAAGTGACGAGGGGCGGGCGGCATCGCGTCGGGGCCTTGACGGCAGGGCCTGGCCATTTCTAGCATCAGGCTAGCCACCCGCTCGCTCGCGGAACCGTCGAACCCGAGATTGTAGTAGCCGACCCGCGCATGGGCCTGCTGCAGTTGGTGCTCGCGAAACGCCGCGTCGGTGAGCAAACGCCGCAGGGCAGCGGCCAGTTGCGCGGGTTCGACCTCCAGGATGCCGGAGTCGGCATCGAACGAAGGGCCCAAGCGCAGACCATTAAGGTTCAGCAAGTTGATGGCCGGCACGCCGGCCATCATGGCCTCGACGCTAATGTTGGAGTCGCAGGCAATCAGAACATCGGCTGCGACCACCCATCTTGCGGTATCCGTGGTTTGATACCAGAAATCCTCCTCCTCCAGACCTTCGCGGCGGGCAAGCGCCAAGGCCTGCTCCCGACCGACCTGGACATAGTCGGCACCCGGCCGATCCTTGACGACAAGCTGCAGGGCCAGCCCCTCTGTATCAAGAAGAACCTTCACCGCGCGGAAAACCTGCCGCATCAACTCCGCTGGGATGCTCGTGTCGTGAATCACCGTCAGGTCGGCGGTCCATGTCGTCGCAAATACCACCACGGGTCGATCCGGAGACAATTCCGCCGAGGCCAGAAGTTCCTTGCGGACGTCCTCGCGCGCGGCGGCTAATTGGGGGTAGCCGTCCCAGGCAGGGTTGCCGGTGACGCGCAGGCGCTCATCCGGTATTCCCATGTCCTGGTATGGCTCCACACCGCGTTCGCCGAACACGGCCGTGATGTCGGCGTCGGCGTGACGGTGTACCGTGTATGGTGTGCTTAGGGCCAGTCCGTGGATCAGGTGCAGCGACGGAATGCCGCGCGCGCGTGCCCACGCCACGGCGCTTCTAGCGAACAGCATGTACTCTTCGTTTACGGCCAGCAGGTCGATTGCGTAGCAGGAAGATGCCTGTTCAAGAGCCTTGATCCATTGCAAGGCGGCGGGCAACTGCTCCTCCAGGGTTTCCAGGACCTTCTCCCTGGCTGCCAGCCCATTGAGCGGGTCCGTAACCGCCGACGGCTGCAAGGATTCCCGGCACTTCTGATAGCGTTGTTCAAATTCGCTGGCAAGACAGCCGTGATCCTCTGACGTGAGCAGGTCCTCCACCCGAACCAGCGCGGAACCGTGGCGATCGACCACGGACATCAATTCGGGGGTACAAAAGCCGTGGCCGGTTATCACGACGCGGCTGCAACGGGAAAGGTAACTGTCCAGCACGGACAGGTTTTTATCCCACAGGAAATAAAGAATGGCGGCAGGCTTCATAAGGCGTCAGCCTTTCGGACGTTGTAGCAAGCGACCAAGCGGTTCATCAACGCGTATTCGAAGCCGGGCGCCAGCGGGATGCCCGCGAAATCGAGCGCCGTTGCGGCCCCTGTCCCTGCCGGCCAGTTACGGCAGAAATCCATGAGCTGACGATCCGCCGCGTCCTGCCTACGCCAACTCTCCAGAGTGCTCAGCCATTCCCCGTCAATCAGGCCCTCCAGGTTCAGCGACGGCAATACTAGCCGCAAGGTCTCGAACGTCTGATATAGGAAAACGAGGTTCCGTGGGTGACGGAGGTGGCCGTTCAGCTCACGCCGCCAGTTTTCGTCTAGGGTCGGGATGCGGCTACGCAGAAAGGCCAGATCTATTTCACGGGTGGCGGCTTCGCGTTGAAAGTTGGACCATCGCTCAAACCACGCTTGGTTGCCATCCCTGTCTGGTTTGTTGTCGAAGGCGATCATAATACGCGGGGCTGCCAGTGGGGGCAGCAGGTTGACCAGGTTGGCGTCGATGAACGCGGCGAAGTTAAAGAGCGAGTCATCCGATTTGAGCAGGCCGAGGAAGCGCTTCCAGCTATGGGTCCTCTCCAAGGTTTTCTCCAGCCAGTAGTTTGGATAGCCCATGATGAAGAAACCGTAAGGGATGACGCTGACGATGGACAAGCCCAGGGAATCGGCCAGGTTGACGACGTCACGGCTAGAGAGGGCCATGTTGTAGCGGTCGAACTGGACGTTGTTCAGCTGCCTGTCTGCTTCCGGTTCGGAGATGCCATGTGCCGCGCAATAGTGGTCCTTGGAGAGGAGATCGAAAAAAAGTCGCCCACCGGGTTTGCAGACGCGCTGCCACTCGCGAAGGACTGAGTCCACGTGCGGGAAATGGACCAGTACGTTCAGTCCCATGACCGTATTGAAACGCCCAGCGCGAAAAGGTAGCGTGGCCACATCCGCCACTTTGAATTCCATCTTGAGGTCTCCAGCCAACAAGGCGCATTGCTTCAGCATGGCCTGAGAACTGTCAACGGCACTGACCTTGAAGCCCTGCCTGGCGAGGGGAATTGATGCCCGCCCAGTTCCGGTTCCTACATCCAGCAATTCTTCCCCCGCCGCCAAGGCAGAGCACAACCGGATTTCGATATGGTTCTTCAGCCGGTTGATCCCTGATTCGTCGCGCATGCGCTGGTCGTACCAGGCGACCATCTGCGGGTCCTTCCAGGCCTGCGTTTTCCACTGGATCAATTCATTCACTTGCATGTGACTGCCTCGTTGGAAACTAAATTAAATCCCAGCTTACGGGGGTACCCTTTGCGACATCGCTCCGGACCGGCCTCCCGATGATCACGTCGAGGTACTTGGTTGGCAACCCGAATCCTGGCCGTATCGCGCGGACATTCTCGGCAGACAAACGCTCGCCAGCAACCAAATCGCGGATGATGTAGAGGGAGCGGCGGAAAACCATGGATTGGCGTTCGGCATCGTGTGGGCCGTAATTGACTTCGCCTAGAGCTTTCCACGCCCGTTCGCTTTCGATCACCAGACTGGCCAATTCGCCTGGCTCCAGCGAAAACGCGGCGTCCACGCCACCGTCGGCGCGCGACAGCGTAAAGTGCTTTTCAATCACCGTGGCCCCGAGAGCCACAGCGGCCACGGCGGCACCGATGCCCATCGTGTGGTCGGACAACCCTACTTCGCAATTGAACATGTCGCGCATATGCGCAATGGTGCGCAGATGAGAGTTTTCCGGGCTGGCAGGGTAGGTGCTGGTGCATTTGAGTAGGATGAGTTCCCGGCATCCTGCGGCGCGAGCGGCCCTCACGGTCTCATCAAGCTCCGCCAGGTTGGCCATGCCGGTGGACAGGATGAGGGGTTTCCCGGTAGCCGCCGCCTTGCGGATAAGCGGCAGGTCAGTATTCTCGAACGAGGCAATCTTGTAAGCCGGTGCGCCGAGAGATTCCAGGAAATCGACGGCGCTCTCGTCGAATGGCGTGGAAAATGGAATGAGTCCCAGCGACCGTGCCCGGGCAAAGATCGGCGCGTGCCACTCCCAGGGAGTGTAGGCTTGGCGGTAAAGCTTATGCAGGGATTGGCCGCCCCATAGGGGATGCTCGATGTGGAACTCGCCTACATCTAAGTCCAGGGTCATCGTGTCGGCGGTATAGGTCTGAATTTTAAGGGCATGGGCACCCGCCCGGCTGGCTGCGTCGACGATGGCCAAAGCCCTTTCCAAGGACTGGTTGTGATTGCCGGACATTTCCGCAATCACCAGGGGCGGATTCGCGTACCCAAGCTCGCGACCGGACAATGAAATCGACGGTCTATGCAATTCCAGCCTCCTTCATGGCGCGATAGGCGGCTACCAATTCCGACACGGGCGTTTTCCATCCCTGTGTCAGCAGGTGGGCCACCGCTTCTCGGTCCTTGAGCCGGTGGCTGCTGCCTGCGCCGATTTGCTTCACGGGAACGGACTTGCCTGCGCGGATGACGGGCCAATGCTCACGAAACAATTCTTCCATCGCCTCGTTGAGGCACACATAACTGCTTGCCAGGGTCTCCTGAGCTTCCTGCATGGCGACCTCGCGCTGGGCGATAAGCGGGCCAGTGTCGAGCCCCGCATCGACGAAGTGAAGGCTGACACCCTTGGGGGTATCGTCCAGAAACGACCAGAGATTCGGGTCCGATCCCCGATTCCATGGCAAATAGGAAATGTGCAGATTGACAACTTGTTGCGGGAAGGCCGCGATCCAGTCCGGTCGGATCAGATGGCGGTAGCCATAACTGACGATAAAATCGTAATCAGGCCTGGACCGGGTGAGCGTCGGCAAGCGCTCCTCGGTCCGGCTAACTTCGTCGCCGAAGGTTTTCAAAAAACCCAGGAGGCTTAGACGCTCAGGGCCCAAGAGCAGAATACGCATTCAGATTTCCCCCATGGCTTGTACAACTCGTTTTGCCCCGAGGCCGTCGACCAGCGCCATGCCGGCCCGCGACATTGCGGTTCTTCCGGCGGAATCGTCGATCAGGTCGTGAACGGCGCGACTGAGCCCTTGCACGGTGAGGGTCTCAAGGCGCCCTAGGTGTCGGGCCACACCGATCCGATCCGCTTGTTCGGCGATGGCGTCCTGATTGTCGGCCAGGCTTACCGTCAGGGCGGGCAGTCCCATGCAGCAGCGTTCCCAGGTGCTGCTGCCCCCCGCGCCAATGGCCAGATCTGCCTGCGCCATCAGATGCGCCATGTCTTCCACGCCGTCGTGCAAAATGACGGAGGGCAGGCCCAGACATTCCTGTTCGAGAAGCGAGCGGTCGGATCGCGCCAGCACGACATCGATGGCGACCCCCGCTTTCCCGGGATAATGCAGCGCCGCCAGCGTCTTCTGCAGTGGCAAGGTGGTATCACCTCCGCCGAAGCAAACCAAGATCCGACGTACCCGAGAGTCGTCTGACCGGATATTGCGGGCGTCCACGAACTGTCGCCGCATTAAGGCGTACCGCGGTCCAAGCAGTTTCCGGCAGGTGGCCGGTGTGTGCTGGGCGTAAAGGTCGTGAATTCCGGATTTGAGATTCTGGTCGAGCAACAAATCGCATAAGTGTCGTCCGCCCAGATCGTCAATGGCGAGAACCCGTTTGGCATGTCGCCTCAGACAGTCTTCCCAGGCTGGGTCTAGTTCGTAATGGTCCACCACCAGCCAATCCCAATTGGTAGTTTCCAGTGCCGCCAGACAGGTGCGCGCATCAGCCGCTGCCGTCCAATCCGCATTGTTTGGTAACAGATACAGACGATGTCCGCCGGCGCGGATCGCCTTAGCGAGACTGCCGGGCAAGTCGCGGCAAATAAATGCCGTGTGGCTCGCGCCCTGGCGGTGCAGTTCCGCGGCGAGCGCCAGGCAACGCATCACATGGCCGCTGCCTATGGATGTCGAAGCATCGGCGCGGAATAGAACTCTCATTTCTGCCCAAGGCCCCTGGCTAGTATTTCGAATAGCACTTCGGCGCGCTGCCAGTCCTCCTCAGTGTCGATATCCTGGACCCGGTGCGAAGGTAACGCGAATCCCAGCGAAGCCGGGGAAAACAGCGCGGTATTATCGAGCCACGCTCCGGCGGTCCCCCAGTAGAATTGGCCGGCGTCGTGCCAAGCGGGCTCCAGGTCCTGGGAGCGGGTCTCCCGGAACTGAGGGTAAAGGGCATGGACGGCCCCGTCCCGGCTGAGGGATAGCGCCCGCTGGATCGGGAATTCGAACTGGGTTACCGAAAAAACGAACGACTTTCCAGATTCCACGAGCTTTCTGTAGGCTTCGGAAAGGTCCTGCGCGCGGACGAACGGCGCGGTAGCGTAGATGCAGCAGGCATGCTCGACCGGCTGACTGTGCTCCAAATGCCATTGGACGGCCTGTCTCACCACCGCGTGGGTACCGGTATGCGCATCGGCAAGACTGGGCGGCCTCATGAACGGTATCTCAGCCCCCCAGTGCTGGGCCACTTGCGCGATTTCCGTATCCTCGGTGGATACCATGACCCGATCGAAAAGGCCGGCGCTCAAGGCGGCCTCAATCGAATGTGCGATGATGGGGCGGCCGGCGAAAAGTCGGATATTCTTCCGCGGAATGCGTGCGCTGCCGCCACGTGCGGGAATCACGGCAAGCCTCATGACAAGGCATCCCGCAGCGCTTCCACCACTCGGATTTGGGCCGAATCAGCCAAATCCGGGTAAAGCGGCAGTGTAAGGGCTGCGGCATAGTAGGCCTCCGCGATTGGGAAGTCGCCGGGCTCGAATCCCAATTCCTGGTAATAGGGTTGCAGATGAACGGGGATATAGTGCACGTTGACGCCAATTCCGGCGGCCCGCATAGAATCATAAACAGCCCGGCGGCGGTAGGGTGTCTCAAGACGGATGACGTAGAGGTGCCAAGCTGATCGGTCATCGTAAATCGGAACCCGCACCGGCAAATCCGCAAGCAACTCGTTATAGCGCCGCACCAGCTGACGGCGAATCTCGAGAAAGCCGTCGAGCTTTCGCAATTGCGATGTGCCCAGCGCGGCCTGCATGTCCGTCATACGGTAGTTGTAGCCGAGCTCGGTCTGCTGATAGTACCAGTCGCCGTGGCTCTCACCATCCATTTCATTCGTTAAGCGGGTAATTCCGTGAGAGCGCAGACGCTCTATTCGGCGCATGAATTTGCCTTGGTTGCCCAAGACCATTCCACCCTCACCTGTTGTAATCATTTTCACAGGATGGAAACTGAATACGGTCAGATCCGAAAACGCGCAAGCGCCTACCGGCTGACTTTTGTACTGCGCGCCTAAGGCATGCGAGGCGTCCTCAATAATCTTGAACCCGTATCGCTCTGATAGTTCCCTAATGGAAGCCATATCACACGTTCTCCCGGCAAAGTGCACAGGCACCACGACTTTAGGAAGCCGCCCGCTATGCTTGGCCCGGTGCAATTTGGCCTCCAGCGCTTCCGCGCTCATGTTGAGCGTTTCGCCATCAATATCTACAAAATCTACTGCGGCGCCGCAGAAACGCGCACAGTTGGCCGAAGCGACGAAAGTGATGGGACTAGTCCAAAGAACATCTCCCGGCCCCAAATCCAGAGCGAGGCACGCCAAGTGCAAGGCCGCGGTTGCGCTGTTCACTGCCACGCCGGAGGCCGCTCCGCAGTAGTCGGCTACGGCCTGTTCGAAGCGGGGTATCGCAGGTCCCTGTGTCAGCCAGTCGGACCGCAACACATCGACCACTGCGGCGATATCTGAATCTCCGATATGCTGGCGGCCGTAAGGGATCATGCGCGTTTTCCGCGCCGGTCGGCGTGCCGGCGGTCGGGGTAGCAACCGCTTTTCGTGAGTAGGGAGCGAATCTCTTCAACCGAGAGAAACACCGGATTGCTGCCCGATGAATATTCGAAACCTTGTGGGACGGGGGAGCCGATCTCGTCGAGGGCATTATGGGCGTAGTCTGACTGAAGCCCGAAGAAGCGTATGGCGGGACGGATGACAAAATGGTCGGTGAATTCCACCGTGAGATGGCAATCATCCCGCGGGCACATCACTTCGTGAAGTTTTTCACCCGGACGGATGCCAATCACGGTTTGCGGGAGATGCGGCGCCATCGCTTTTGCCAGATCGGTAATTCGCGAGGATGGGAGCTTAGGTACGAAGATTTCCCCTCCCTGCATGCGCCGAAAGCTCTTAACCACGCACTGGATGCCTTCGTCCAAGCTGATCCAAAACCGTGTCATGGTAGGATCCGTGATAGGCAATTCTTTGGCTCCCTGGCCAATCAACTGCGCGAAGTAGGGCACGACCGAACCTCGTGAGCCTACGACATTGCCGTAGCGGACAACGGCAAATCGGGTCGATTGACTGCCCGCCACATTGTTGGCGGCCACAAACAGCTTGTCCGACGCCAATTTGGTTGCGCCGTATAGGTTGACGGGGTTGGCGGCTTTGTCGGTGGAGAGTGCGATTACTTTTTCGACGTTGTTGGCAAGCGCGGCGTGGATCACATTGTCTGCGCCATAGATATTGGTCTTGATGCACTCCATGGGGTTATATTCGGCGGCAGGCACCTGCTTCAAGGCTGCCGCGTGCACGACGTAATCCACACCTTTTGTGGCTTGTACCAATCGTTCACGATCGCGCACATCGCCTATGAAATAACGCATGCAGGGGCCGTCGAACACCTGTTGCATCTCGAACTGTTTGAGTTCGTCCCGGGAAAAGATCACTAATCGGGCAGGTTCGTAGTGTTCCAGAATCGTCCGGGCAAACCGCTGTCCAAAAGAGCCGGTTCCGCCTGTTACAAGAATTGACTTTCCGTTGAACATTACAGGCAGCGCTCCTTTTGTATTAGTAATTAAAATTTAGTGAAGGGCAAGTGGTTGGTCAAATGGAGCAGAAACTTCCAAGAGAGAAGGTGATTAAAAACTGTCATTTAACAGGGTGTTGAAAAACGACCCCCCACACACAATATGTAGGTCATATTTGTCATCGTGGCCTACTATTGACTGTAGGCGCATTGAGAATTTCAATACCCTGTTAAGTCGAAGACGCTGCTTGGCGGCAGTGGGAATTGAAAGTAGGTCCGGATCCGGTCGGGCCATGGGGTCAAGCGTTTCATTAACGTCAAAGCCTATCCGAACAGAGATTTTCGGTTATGGCTGGCTGGCCCTAGCCAGAGTGCGGTGCTCGGTAGGTTAAGTTGGAAGGTATGACTCCGCGAGGTATCATAAATGTTTGGTCACCAGCACGACGCCCGGTTCGTCGGGTTTGGAGCGGTGGGTAAAGCCTAATTTGGTCATCAGGTACAGCATCTTTACGTTGTTGGCCAATACTTCGCCGTGCAGCGAGTTGAAACCCTTCTCCCGCGCCGCGTCGATGACGCAACTCATGAGGCGGGTGCCGATGCCTTTGTTCTGCCACTCGTCCAACACTACCAGGGCTATTTCGCCACTTTCCCCGTCCGGGTTGGAGAAATAACGCGCCACGCCAAGTTCGACTTCTGAGGAGTCGCGCTTGATGGTGGCGATGAAGGCGAGTTCCCGGCTGTAGTCCAACTGGGTGAACCGGATCAGCATCTCCTGGCTGAGTTCCTGCAGGGATTCCATGAAGCGGAAATAGCGCGCCTCCGGCGACAGGTTGCGCACGAAGTCCTTTTCCATCTCAGCGTCCTCCGGGCGGATCGGTCGGATGGTGATGTCGGTGCCGTCGAAGAGTTGAAAGGAACTGACCAGATGGCTGGGGTAGGGGTGGATGGCCATGTGATCGTAAGGGCGCTGGCCGGGTGGTTTGTAATGGACCACGATGCGCGCATCGAGGGCCCAGGCGCCATCTTCGTCCACCATCAGCGGATTGATGTCCATCTCCTTGATCTGGGGCAGTTCGCATACCATTTCCGAAACGCGCAACAGCACGTGGGTGACGGCATCCAGGTTGGCCGGAGGCAGGTTGCGGAAGCGCTGCAGCATCCTTGAGACATGGGTCTGCCGGATCATGGAACGGGCGATGTGGTCGTTCAGGGGCGGGAGAGCTACCGCGCGGTCCTTGAGTATCTCCACGGCGGTGCCGCCGGCGCCGAAGGTGATGACGGGGCCAAAGGCCGGGTCGTCGATCACCCCCACCAGTACTTCGCGCCCGTGGGGACGGCGATACATCTTTTCGATGCTGACGCCCTCGACCCGCGCGTCGGGCTTGGCCTCGCGTACGTGGTCCAGCATCTCGGCAAAAATATGCCGCACCGCCTGGGCGCGGTTGATGTTGAGCCAGACGCCGCCCACGTCGGACTTATGGGTGATGTCGGGCGAGAGAATCTTCATGGCCACTGGGAAACCGAGGTATTCCGCCGCGGCCAGCGCTTCGTTGGGTGTGCGTGCGGTCATGGCCGGCAACATGGGCACGTTGAAAGCCCGCAGCAAGGCCTTGGTTTCCAGCGAACTGAGCAGAGTGCGGTCTTCCGCCAGGGCGCCTTCGATGATGAGTTGAGCGCCTTCCACATCCGGCGCATCGAGTTCCGCCAGAGGCCCTGGCGCTTGCATCAACAGTTCCTGGTTGCGACGGAATTCCGACAGATAGCCGAAAGCCTCCAGTGCGCTCTCGGGATTGATGAAGGTGGGGATGCGTTTGCGCGCGAAGGCTTCACGGCCTTTGCGTACCTGTTTTTCTCCCAGCCAGCAGCTGAGGATCGGCTTGCGCTGCGGATTGGCCGCCTTGATCACGGCATGAGCGGCATCGGTAGGTTCGGTCATGGCCTGCGGCGTCAACATCACCAGGACCCCATCCACCTGCTCGTCGGCCAGGCAGATCTCCGTCGCCGCGCGATAGCGCTCGGGCGTGGCGTCGCCCAAAATGTCCACGGGATTGTTGTGCGACCAGCTTTTGGGCAATGCCTGGTTCAGGCGGCCAATGGTGCTTTCGCTTAACTCTGCGAGCCGGATGCCCTGTTCCACGGCCCGGTCTGTGGCCATCACGCCGGGTCCACCCGCATTGGTGATGATGGCCAGGCGGTTTCCCGACACCCGTTGTGGTGTCGAGAGCAATTGCGCGGCGGCGAACAACTGCTCGATGGTGTTGGCGCGCACCACGCCGGCGCGCTCCAACGCGGCGTCGAAGACATCGTCCGAACCTACCAGGGAGCCGGTGTGGGACATGGCGGCGCGGGAGCCTTCCGCGTGCCGGCCTGCCTTGATCACGATCACCGGCTTGAGTCGCGCCGCGGCCCTGAGGCCGCTCATGAAGTTTCGTGCGTCCCGCACCCCCTCCACATACATGAGGATGCTGCGGGTTTGGGGGTCCATCGACAGATAATCGAGGATGTCGCCAAAGCCCACGTCCGCGGTGTCGCCTACCGAGACCATGGCGGAAAAGCCCACCTGATGGCCGCTGGCCCAGTCCAAGATGGCGGTGCACAGGGCGCCGGACTGTGAGATGAGCGCCAGGGAACCGCTCTGAGCCACGTTGTTGCTGAAGGTGGCATTGAGTCCGATGGCGGGCCGCATCAGCCCCAAACAGTTGGGGCCAAGAATTCGTATGTTGGCCCGACGTGCCTCGTCCAGTAGCGAACGCTCCAGTGCCTTCCCCGCCCCCGCCTGCTCTCCGAATCCGGCGGAAAGGATGATGGCGGCTTGCACGTGGTGCTCGCCGCAGGCATTGATGAGCCCCGGAACCGTGGCCGCAGGTGTTGCGACGACCGCCAGGTCCACGGTCTCGCCGATTTCATGGATCGAGTGATAACAAGGTTTGTCGCCGATCTGCTGGTATTTGGGGTTGACCGGATAGACTGGCCCTTTGAAGCCGGAAGCGATCAGATTGTGGTAGACGCGTCCACCCACCGATTCGGGCAGTTCGCTGGCGCCGAACACGGCGATGGACCTCGGGTTGAACAGGTGTTCCAGATAATGCCTACCCATTGTGGGTCTCCCTGGGCGAATTCGTATGTGAAGGCGAGCTTCAAGTATCGAGGTTGGGGGCTAGAGCCGGGCAGTCAGAATCTCGGCCAATTCCGCGTCGGTCAGTAGGAGTGGATTGGTCTGCATGCTGCTTCCCCTTGCGTTGGCAACAATGCGGTCGATGTCGCCTGCATGGATACCGAACTCGCCCAATCGCTTGAGACCGAGACGGCGGGTCCATTCCCTGAGCAGTTCGACCAGCGCCATTGCCGCGTGATGATCATCAGTATAGGCCTGGCTGTTCAGTAGCGCGCTGACCTGCGCATACTTCGCCAATGCCGGGCTGTCCTCGCCGCGCTCGCACAAGGCGCGCACATTGACCGCCGTCGCTTCCGCCAGCAATGTCCCGCAAGCAATGCCGTGGAGAATGGGAAAAAAGGCGCCCAGCGGTGCGGCGAGGCCGTGCACGCTGCCGAGCCCAGCTTGCGCCAGGGTAATGCCGGAAAGCAGCGACGCATAGGCGATGGCGGCCCTGCCTAAGCGAGCCGCATCGCCGTCACCGCCCGCCAGGGCGTCGAAGAAGCCGCGCCGGAACCACTCCATACCGCTCAGGGCGAGCGCATCGGTGAATGGGTTGGCCTTGGCGGAGACATAGGATTCCAGTAACTGGGTGAAGGCGTCCATGCCATCGGCCGCAATGAGGTCCGGCGGGCAGGTGGCCAGCAAATCCGGGTCGACGATGGCATATTCCGGCACTAGGGTGTCGTGGCGGAAGGATTTCTTGAAACCGGTCTCACCGTGGCGGCTCAGGACCGCGTTCTTAGTGGCTTCGCTGCCCGTTCCCGCGGTGGTAGGCACGGCGATGAAGGGCAGGGCGGGGCCCTGGTAGGGAATATCGCGGCCGACACCTTCCAGGTGATCCATCACCGAGTTTCCGAAAGGCAAAAGTCCCGCGATGGCCTTGCCAGCATCCAGCACGCTACCGCCGCCAATGGCCACCACCGAGGAGACGCCCGTGCCATGCCAGCGCGCTACAGCCTCGTCTACCAGGTCTGGGGACGGTTCGCCGCTTATCCGCATGTCTACCGTCGCGACGCCGAATCCGGTCAATTGGTCTTGCAGCCAGACCCAGTGGGTTGAATCACGGAAGGAGCGCGCGCCCGTGATCAGGAGGGTTCGGACACCAAACTGCCGGACCAGGGAGGGCAGGGCTTGCAACTGGCCCGCCCCGAACAGGATGCGAGGCAGACGGCCGATGGCAAAAGGCGAAAGGGTCATGCAGGAATCCGGGTTAGCCGGATACCTCCGAACGTGCAGCCTTGCGCCGATGCCACCAAATGTAACCGGCAACCAGGAGTGCGCTGAAGGCAATCACATCCAGAACCGCCTGATGAGAGTATTTCAGGATCAGTTCCTCGTTCTCACCGATGAAGTAGCCGATCCAGGCCAACACGGTGACCCAGATGGCAGACCCCAGCAGGGTGTATAGTGAGAAGCGCAGGTGATTCATGCCGGCCAGACCGGCGGGCAGTGAGATGAGGTGCCGCACCACCGGCAAAAGTCTGCCGATGAAGGTGGAGATTTCGCCGTGGCGTCGGAAATATGTCTCCACCTGTTCGAAGTGCTCCTCGGTGATCCAGACGTAGCGACCGTATTTGAGTAAGAGCGGTCGGCCCAGATAGCGGGCGGCAAAATAGTTGGCGTAGGCTCCCACCAGGCTGCCCAGGGTGCCGGACATTATCACCAGCCCCATGTGCATCTTGCCTTGCTGGGCCAGATAGCCCGCCGGCGGGATCACCACCTCGCTGGGTACGGGGATGACCGAGCTTTCCATGGCCATGAGCAGGAACACGCCCAGGTAGCCCATGGCGCCTATGGTGTTCACGAGCCAGTTGATGAGTTCATGCAGCACAGTAGTCTCCGGGAGTCTTGTGTCAGTTCAGAAAACGCGGAATAAATTCATCCTGGGTTGCTTCGGCAAAGGCAGTGATTTTGGCGGAGCGTGCCTGCACCGTGAGAACCGCGAATAGGCCCGCGGCTCCTTCAGGCCACGCCATCCAGCAGTGGGACGAAGATGACAGGCTCCAGGGTTTCCACCTCGTAGTCGTTCTCGCTGCGGGTGATGCGCTGCAGCACTTGAGCGCGCGCGTCACCGACCGGGAGCACCAGCACGCCGCCGGGTTTCAACTGTTCCAGCAGCGCCTTGGGCGGTTCTTCCGGAGCCGCAGTGACGATAATGCCGTCAAATGGCCCGTATTCCTCCCAGCCCCATGTGCCATCGGTGTGCTTCATGCGTACGTTGCGCAGGTGCAGGTCCTGCAGGCAGCGGCGTGCTCGTTGCTGCAGGGGATAGATGCGTTCCACGGAGTAGACCAGCTTGACCAGTTGGGCGAGGACGGCGGTCTGGTAGCCGGAACCGGTGCCCACCTCGAGGACCTTCTGCGGGGACCCATGCTCCAGCAGCAGTTCCGTCATGCGGGCGACAATGTATGGCTGGGAAATGGTCTGGTTGAAGCCGATGGGCAGGGGGGTGTCGTCATAGGCGCGGCTGGCGAAGGCTTCCTCCACGAAAATATGCCGTGGCGTTTCCAACATGGTGTCCAACACCAACTCATTGCGCACGCCCTGTTCGCGAATGCGGGCCACCATGCGCTCCCGGGTTCGCCGGGAGGTCATGCCGATTCCTTGGATGCGCTGATTCATGCGGCGATTCCGTCAGGCAGCCAGTCGGCCAGGCGCTCCAGGGTTTCGTAGCGGGTCAGATCGATCTGCAGCGGTGTGACCGAGACAAAATTGTGCCGCAGGGCGTGAAAATCTGTGCCGGGGCCGGCATCCTGCTCCGGGCCGGCTAAACCCACCCAGAAGATTTCGCGGCCGCGCGGGTCCGAGGAGCGGATGACGGGCTCCGCCTTGTGCCGTTGCCCAAGCCGGGTCGCCTGAAAACCCTTGATTTCCGCCATTGGTACATCCGGCACGTTGACGTTGAGGATTGTATCCGCCGGCAGGGGATGGCGCCGAATCTGCCCGAATAGCGTGACAGCCACCTGGGCGGCCGTGTCGAAATGGCAGGGCACCACGCCGGCGAGGGATATTGCGATGGCGGGAAGGCCCAGAAAGCGCCCTTCGGTGGCCGCAGCCACGGTGCCCGAATAGATGACATCGTCACCCATGTTGGCGCCGTGGTTGATTCCGGCGAAGACCATGTCGGGCTCCCGGTCCAGCAGGCCGGTTATCGCGAGGTGTACACAGTCCGTCGGGGTTCCGTCCACCTTGATGAATCCGGATTCCGTGGTCGTGGCGCGAAGTGGCCGGTCAAGGGTGAGGGAGTTGCTGGCTCCGCTGCGATTGCGCTCCGGTGCCACCACGGTGATGTCAGCCAGACCTTTGAGCGCATTAGCCAGGGCGATTAATCCCGGGGCGGAATAACCGTCATCGTTGCTCAGGAGTATGTGCATGTTCGCCTGAAAATCAGTCTGTGGCCGACATTCTAGCATTTCTGCACCCCGAAAAGAGGCCGTCCCAATGCAACAGTCAAGTGGCGCTTTCGGACTTTTTGCGAGGCTTCTTCGGTAATTGCATAATTCTTCGGGTGGGAAATTTGTACGCCTGCGTCAATGTGTCACAATGAAGTCGGATTCCCCATCGTCGACCTGCGGTCTTGATGCTGTGGCCGATTTGGTTGCGCGTATCGGGATGCGAAGGATAGCCTCGAGTCAATCAAAAAAGCAGGTGAAAGCCATGACTACTTGGGGTTTTGCAATCAAGGCCGCGTTGCGGCTATCCCTTCTACTTGCGTTGTCCACCGTTGCCCAGGCCGACTGGTCGACAGGCAGCTTGCACCGCTACAGTGATGGGCAGGAACTCTACTCCTATAGCTTGAATGTGACCGGTGAAAACCACACCTTTGAGTTTCAAAAGAACCCGGGGAACCAGGACGACAAATTGAAGGCCGCAGTGCATGTTTTGCAGACCGTTTATGACGACGGCTCGATCAACCCGAGGCACAGCAGCTTTTTTACCAAGGAAGGGGCGAAATGCTTTGTCTTTGACGGCAACTTCCACACGTACACTTCCTGCTTCCTGCCCAATGACTACTCTCCCGGAAACGAGGAAAGATTTTGGGGCTATGTCACCCGGGTTCCGAACGGGCTCTGGCTGCTGACATATAATCTGCTTCCGGCGTTGCTCATCCTTGGGGGCTCCGCATTTTTCATGCTACGCGAGAAGCCGGTGGCTTCGCCGGAAGGTCGAGGCGAGACCGATCATCCGGTCCTCCGAGGATAAGACAAACAACCTGAAAATCTGATCCGATTCGCCGTGTCATGTCCACAGACGGATCTGGCCAAGCCTTAAAACAATAAGACGGAGATCGTTGATGCACGTGAATGCGCTGGACACTCTGGAACTCATGGCGAAGAAGGTGCTGGCCTGGCCCTTCTATCACAAGTTCGAGAATCAAAGCCCTTTGATGCAACGCTTGATCGTGGTGGCGTCGCTGGCGATGTACACCACGGTCATCCTGGGCTTCCTCTACTACTTCGTCAATCCCATAGTCGCCTACGGTTCCCTTGCCAGCATCCTGGCGGGTTTGGCCACCGGTCTGGGATCCCTGCCTGCGCTCTTCTTCAATGAGGTCAAGCAACGGACGCTCTACATCATGCTGGGCGGCGCCGCCGGCGTCATGCTGGCGGCTACGGCCTTTTCCCTGGTAGTGCCGGGCATTCAGTATGGAAATGCCATCTGGCCGGGGAAAGGTATCTACATAGTGGCTTTGGGCATGCTGATCGGTGCCGTTTTTCTAGAAGTGGCGGACCGCATGCTGCCGCATCACGGCCCCTTTGAGGACCGTTCGGAATTGATCGGGTCGCTGCGCAAGATCTGGCTCTTCATCATCGCGATCACCGTGCATAACTTTCCGGAAGGCATGGCGGTGGGCGTCAGCTTCGGCTCTGGCGACTGGCATAATGGGGCTTCCTTAGCCATAGCCATCGCACTGCAGAACATCCCTGAAGGCTTGGCCGTCGCGTTGCCCCTTGTCGGCCTAGGATACAGCCGCAAGCAGGCGGTGCTGATAGGCACGCTCAGCGGTTTGGTTGAGCCCATCGGCGGATTCCTAGGGGTTGCCGCGGTGACGGTGTTCTCGTCCCTGTTGCCCTTTGGCATGGCCTTCGCCGCCGGCGCCATGCTTTTCGTGATCAGTGACGACATCATTCCGGAGACCCAGTCCAAGGGTAAGGAGCGTATGGCTACTTTCGCCGTGATGGTGGGTTTCGTCATTATGATGATACTGGACAACATGCTGAGTTGATCTAAGCCTCCATGAGTTGTCTGCTGCCGTCCCACTGGCAGGAGTGGGTCTCGGGCGCTGCCGGGGAAGACGCACTGCGTTGGTTGAGCGTTTCGGGCAGTTCCTTTGCCCTTATCGCCGCTGCCGAGATCGGTGACAAGAGCCAGTTGGTCTGCATGACTCTGGCAGGGCGCTACCGAGCGACGCCCATCGTGGCCGGCGCATCGGCCGCGTTTGCGCTTCTAAATCTATTGGCGGTTCTGTTTGGCGCGGCGCTCGCGCGCTGGATTCCTGCGGATGTCCTGGGCCTCTCGGTCATCATTCTGTTCACCGCTTTCGGACTCAAGGCGCTGCTTGCCAGTGACGATGAGGACGAAGGCGATGGCGTGGAGAAGAGTGGCCACGGCATTTTCGTGACGACGTTTCTGCTGATTTTTGCCGCCGAGTTCGGTGACAAGACGCAGCTTGCGGTCGCGGGTTTGGGGGCCACCTTACCGCCGCTGCCCATCTGGGTTGGCGCGACTTTGGCCCTCGTGGGTACTTCGGCGGCCGGTGTGTGGGCAGGAAAGGCGTTCCTGCGCCATCTGCCGGTACACTGGCTGCATCGGCTCAGCGGCCTATTTTTCCTTGGTTTTGCGGCCTTCGCCGCTTGGGAGTGGGTGCCCGAGCATATGGACACCTTGGTCGGCCGTATCCTGTCGATCTTCCAGCGCTAAGTCGCTTTTTCCTCCATTCTCAGCATTTCTGGCGCTTGCCGGCCGGCAAGGCCCGTCAAAATTCCATCGTAATCAGGCTTCAGATGCGGCGAAAATTTGCCGCTGCCGCCTATCTTCATCTCCCCGAAATCTGTTCAGGATTCCGTTGAAGCCCTGCAATTAAAGGCTCTCAGGCTTTTGGCACGGTAGTTGATTGACTAGTCCCGAAAATGCCGGGTTTGGAAGCATTTCCCATCATCACGGTTTTGAGACGAAGTGACCTCGATGGTGTACGTATCTCCGGCCAACTAGATATCTCAACAAATTGTTAGGAGATGTGTCATGGCACAAGTCATCAATACCAACATCGCGTCCCTCAACGCCCAGCGAAACCTGTCCAAATCCGGCGTTGCCATGAATACGGCCATGGAGCGCCTTTCCTCAGGACTACGCATCAATAGCGCCCGCGACGATGCGGCGGGTCTTGCGATTTCCGATCGCATGACCTCGCAAATTCGAGGCCTCAATCAAGCGGCACGCAACGCCAACGACGGCATTTCAGTGTCGCAGGTTGCTGAAGGAGCTTTGGGAGAAATCACGGGTGTTCTGCAGCGTATGCGCGAGTTGGCGGTGCAGGCGGCGAACGATACCAACACCGCTTCCGATCGGCTTTCTATCCAGAAAGAAGTCCAGCAGCTACAGCAGGAAGTCACTCGCATCGCTACCCAGACACAATTCAACGGCAAAAGTATTCTAAATGGCGATTTCGTGGCACAGAAATTCCAGATCGGCGCTTACGCTGACCAAACCATCAGCTTTTCCATAGGGAGTGCCCGGGCGATCGATATTGGCGCAAACTCTTTGGTTAGTACAGCCGCCGCAGTTTCTGGTTCCGCCGCAAGCGCCGTGACTGGGACGAGCGCGTTTGCCGCTAGTACGGCCTCGGGCGGCAGAATATCTAATCAAACACTAACAATCACGGGCTCAACTGGAACGCCGACAACGGTGACGCTGGCAAGTGGCACCGGGACGGGGGCCAAACAGTTGAGTGCCCGGGACGTGGCGGAAAAAGTCAATGCCGCGGCCGCTACTACCGCTGTTAATGCGTCAGCTGTGACTAAAGCCTATGTCAGCAACTTTACCGTGGCAGGCACGTTCCAGATGAGCCTGTATGGAGCGAACGAAGCTACCGCTACTTCCAGTGGCATACAGGTAACAGCGACCATAACGGACACCAATGATCTTTCCGCACTGGAGCAGGCGATCAACAATGTGAGTTCCGCGACTGGAATTACCGCGGAGTTGAGTGCAGACAAAGCCAGTCTTACCTTGACTCAGCAGGAAGGTTACAACATAGGAATCGAAGGGTTTAAGAACGCGAACGCCGTAACAGGTGCAGGTGGCGGCACCTTCAAGCTGCAAACTGTAGATGCCAGTTCTACAGCGACGGCTCCTGCGGGATTTCTGGTAGGTAGTCAAGCCACTCTCGCAGCTGGGTCTTCGGGTGCGGGTGTTGTGATAGGTACCGTTGAATTCAGCTCTTCGGCCGGATATTCCATCACGAGTACTGCTGATTCAGGGTTCCCCGCTAACACCTTGTTTGCATCGGCAACCCAGGCAAGTACTTTGTCGAACGTCGGCGAAGCGACGGTGGCGACTCAAGTCCAGGCCAACGATGCCATAAAGCGAATAGACGGCGCTCTGGCATTCATCGATGACATGAGGGCAACCTTGGGTGCGTTGCAGAACCGGTTTACTTCTGCCATCAGCAGCATGCAGTCCAGTGCGGAGAATGTGAGTGCGGCCCGGAGCCGAATCCAGGACGCCGATTTCGCGGCCGAGACTGCCGAATTGAGCCGGACGCAGATTCTACAGCAAGCGGGTACTGCGATGCTTTCCCAGGCGAATGCGTCTACGCAGAACGTTCTGCAACTCCTGCAGGGCTAGCCTGACAAGACCATCGGAATATTCGGCGGGCGTGGTGATCTCGCCATCCTTAAAAAGCCCCGCCCCTTGAAGGGCGGGGCTTTTAGTACACGGACAGAACCTATGCTAGCTCCTGCCTCTATTCCAGAGGATTTCTTCGGAGGTCCAGCAACATAAAGATTTTGAAGACTGCTCCGATACATGGAGCGAGAGCAAACGGATGAAATTGCATCCGAACATTCAAGAATCTCAAGTTCATAGAATCCAGGAGACGTGTCATGGCACAAGTCATCAACACAAACATTGCTTCAATTAACGCGCAGAGAAATCTGTACAAGTCGGGAATAGCCATGAACACGGCGATGGAACGACTGTCTTCAGGTCTGCGTATTAACAGCGCGAAAGACGATGCGGCAGGTCTCGCCATCGCCGACCGCATGTCATCGCAAATCAGGGGTTTGAATCAGGCGCAGCGCAACGCCAATGATGGCATTTCGGTCGCACAAGTTGCCGAAGGTGCGCTGGGCGAGGTGACCGGTGTTCTGCAACGTATGCGCGAACTGGCAGTACAGGCAGCTAACGATACGAACACGGCGTCCGACCGGTTGTCTATTCAGAAGGAAGTGTCGCAACTGCAGCAGGAAATTACCCGCATTGCGACTCAGACCCAATTCAATGGAAAAAATGTTCTGAACGGCGATTTCACCGCACAGAAATTTCAGATTGGCGCCTACTCCGAGCAGACAATCAGTTTCTCGATTGGAAGTGCGCGTGCTACTGATATTGGGGCAAACAGTCTTGTCTCCAATGGTTCTGCCACTGGTGTATCCGGAACTGCCGCCAACGCAGTCACAGGTACCAGCGTTTTCGCCGCAGGTACCGCGGCCTCGGGTGGGTTCATTCAAGCTCAAACGTTGACAATCACGGGTTCCACTGGTACGCCAACAGCAGTGGGCGTCTCGGGTTCAGCGACACATAACATCAGTGCCAAGTACGTTGCTGACGCAGTCAACGGTGCTGCCGCTACGACGAATGTTAACGCGACCGCTGTTACCAAGGCATATTTGTCTGGATTGACTGCTAGCGGTACATTCCAGATGGAGTTGTTTGGATCAAACGAAGCGACCAAGGCGGCGGATACAGGGGTTCTGATCACAACTAATATTACGAATGCAAATGATCTAAGCGACTTAGCCAACGCAATCAACAATGTTGCATCTGCAACTGGTATCACGGCTGAACTAAGCGCAGATAAAGCATCAATTACGATGACGCAGTCGCAAGGCTACAACATTGGGATTCAAAACTTCAAGAATGCCAACGGCGCGACGGGCTCATCCGCCGGCCAGCTGAATCTTCAGACCGTCAATGCAAGCTCTACTCAGACAGCCGCAGTGGCCGGCTCCGGTGGTTTCTTGATCGGTGCGAAGACCACCCTTACTTCCGTTGCCGCAGGCGCTGCTTCCGGTTCAGCGGTGGTTGTGGGAACCGTTGCTTTCAGTTCGTCACAAGGCTATTCAATAACCACGAGTACATCTGGAACGCTGTTTGGCCAGACGACGGTTGCCAGTCAGTTAGACAATGTCGGTAATGCGACGGTCGCGACTCAGAAGCAGGCCAATGACGCAATAAAGCGTATCGATGGTGCACTTTCGTTCGTTGATGACTTGAGAGCTACCTTGGGCGCGATCCAGAACCGCTTCAGCTCCGCAATTAGCAGCATGCAGGTGTCGGTCGAGAATGTGAGTGCAGCACGTAGCCGGGTTCAAGATGCGGACTTTGCATCGGAAACGGCGGAACTGAGCCGGACGCAGATTCTGCAACAGGCCGGTACGGCGATGCTCTCGCAAGCCAACGCCTCGAGCCAGAACGTACTGTCCCTCCTACGCTAGTTGTCTAGAGGTTGGCGGCGGCGCAGAGCGCCGCCGCTGTTTCGCTGAAAGTTAGGAGACGCAAATGGACACCATAAACCCAATCCAAGGCATGAAAGCCGTTCCACTTCCTGCCTGGCAACGGGGACAGGGGGGGCAGGGAAGTGAGGAAGCAGCCAGATCGGCGAGTGATCCTTCTTCAGAAGGTGTGGTTCGCTTAGCTTCACAAGGCCAAGTGGTTGCTCCAGCAACCAAAACTGAGGATGCTACGCTACCGGGTCGGGAAGCGCCGTCGGGGAAGCAGCAGGTAGAAGAAGCCGTAAAGAACGTCAACGATTTTCTTCAAGTGGTAAGACGCTCATTGCAGTTCAAATTGGATGACGATACCGGTCACATGATTGTGCAGATCAAGGATGAGGAAACAGGCGAAGTGATCAGGCAGATCCCTCGGGAGGAGGTAGTCAAGATCGCGAAAGAGCTGGATCGCTTGAAGGGACTGTTGTTCGAGGGCAAGGTCTGACGGGCTGAATGTCAAATAGGCATGTGGCGGGAGGCGTAAAATGGCCAGCATTGTATCTTCGACCGGATTGGGATCAGGCATTGACATCAACGGCCTGGTTACCCAGTTGGTGGAAGCCGAGCAAAAGCCCGTCACAGCCCGCCTAGATAAAAAGGAAGCGGGCATCCAGGCAAAGGTGACTGCGTTTGGCACGTTCAAATCAGCGCTTGCCGACTTCAGAAGCAGCCTTTCCGGGCTGACCAGTCTCAACCAATTCAAGCAGGTCAGCGCGACGTCCAGCAACGAAGACATGCTGACGGTTTCTGCTGCCAGTAATGCCGACCTCGGAAACTACAAGGTCGAGGTCAAGCAACTGGCGCAGTCTCATGCGTTGGCGAGTTCGGGAACGTACAAGACAGCCAATGACCCAGTCGGCACCGGTACGCTGACCATCAAGTTCGGAACCTACACGACCGCTTCGGGTGCATCCGGCACCACAACGACCTTCACCCAAAATGCGGAAAAAGGTAGTTTGACCCTGAATATTGATGGCACCAACAATACGCTGGCTGGGATTCGCGACGCCATCAACAAAGCTAATGCGGGTGTGTCCGCCGCCATACTTTTCAATGGCACGGGCTATCAGTTGGTACTGAATTCGGCGGACAGCGGCGCCAAGAATGCCATGCAAATAACAGGTATTGATGCTCTCCAGTACACCGGCGGGACTGTTGCGGGTGACGCTGCAATACAGACCCAAACTGCGGAGGATGCACTACTCAATATCAATGGACTACCGGTATCCAGCGCAAGCAACACGGTGAGCAATGTCCTGAAAGGGGTGACGTTCAAGTTGCTCAAGGCTGAGGATCCAAATTCAAAAACATTGATCGATGTCGGAATCACCAAGGGTAGCAGCGACGATACGAGCAAGGCGCTAGAGGCTTTTACGAAAGCTTACAATGACTTGTTGTCGACCATCAAGGAAGTGGCGAGTTACGACGCGGAGGCCAAGAAAGCCGGACCTCTGCTTGGAGACCCTGCGGTTCAGGGGGCAATGTCAATGGTGCGAAGCCTTCTGACCCAGCCAATTCCCGGTTTGACGGGATCGGTCAGAAGCTTGGTCGACATCGGTCTTAAAACCAGTGCCGATGGCACGGTAAGCCTGGACAGCAGCAAACTGAGCAAAGCCTTGGAAAGCAATAGGGATGAAGTCGCTGCGTTGTTTTCGGTTATTGGGCGGGCGAGTGATTCTGGCGTGCAGTACGTGGACGCAAACCCCGAGACCCAGCCTGGAAGCTATGGTGTCGAGGTGACGCGTGCAGCAACGCAGGGGACTTTGAAGGGGGGGGGGGCGCTTTCACTGAGCGTCGGCACCCCGCTAGTAATTTCTGCGGGTGTTAATGACAGCTTCAGTATTAACGTTGACGGTGCAGTATCCGGGACGATCAAGCTTACCGCCGGAAATTACACCGACAGTCAGTCGCTTCTGACTGAGATCCAGTCCCGCATCAACGGGGACGAATCGCTGCGCAAAGTGGGCTTGTCCGTGACCGCGTCCTTGGACGAAGGCAACCACTTACTGATCACATCCAAGAGCTTTGGCTCTGCGTCGAAAGTCAGCATGGGTAGTTCCAATGCCACGCTAGGGCTCGATTCGTCTGCCATGGCTACGGATGGAACCGACATTGCGGGAACCATTGGCGGTCTTGCGGCCGAGGGCAAGGGCCAGCAATTGAGTGCTATCGGTGGCGCGGCTACCGGTCTGAAGGTACTGATCGAGGACAACAGCGTAGGTCTCCGAGGGTCGGTCGTGTTCTCCAGGGGGTTGATGGAGCGGCTCAACAAGGCGCTGGGCAGCATTCTGGGTTCGACAGGTTCGGTTGCGGCGCGCAGCGCCGGTATGCAGAAGGACCTTGACCAGATTACCGAAGATCGCACGAAACTCGCTGACCGCATGGAAAAGTTTCAAGCGCGACTTTTGAAACAGTTTACCGCCATGGACTCGCTGGTAGGACAGCTTCAGTCCACGGGTAGCTATTTGAGCCAGCAATTGAAGAATTTGCCGTACAGCGGCAACTCGAATTAGGTGAATCCGGTTTAGCGGAATTCAGCCCACACAACTTTGGAGAATGGCCATGACCCCGGCGCGGCGCGCATTAAACGAATATAAACAGACGAACATTGATGCAGGCGCGGCCTATGCCGATCCGCACACGCTGATTACGATGCTGTTCGATGGAGTGCAAGAGCGGATTTCCATCGCCAAAGGTGCCATGGAGCGTAAGGACTTTGCGACCAAAGGTAAGGCGATCAGCAAGGCCATGGATATCATCGCTTACCTTCAGTCTTGCCTGGATAAAGAAAAAGGTGGGGACCTCGCCTCTAACCTGGATTCCCTCTACGACTATATGATTCGCCGCCTGCTCGATGCCAGCAGTGCAAACAAGCCGGAACTTCTGGACGAGGTCAGTTCGCTGCTGCAGGAAGTTGGTAGCGCCTGGTCGGCAATCCGGGTTGCGGCTAATAAGCAGGTCGAAGGAGAGGCTGCTGCCTCTGTTGGTGAGGTTTGATCATGACCACCATCGAGCGCGATGCTCTGGCCGAGGCCCTGATTGAAACGACCCTGCATCTGAGGCACGCCATCGAATCCGGCGAGCCTGATGCGTTAGAGTCCCTGCAAAGCAAGCGAGTCGTCATTTTGAAAGCTTTGTTTTCGGATCTCGACGACGCGGATTTTTCAGAAGGACGTTGGCTTGAACTGGTTCGGAAGGTTCAGGTATTGAACCGAGAATTAGTTGAACTGGCGCAACAGGCCCGCGATAAGGCGGGTCACGAACTCGCTAATCTCAGACGGATGCGCAAAGCGGAGTCCAACTACTCAAAGATTTACGAGGACACGATCTAAACGCAGGTACTGCGTCAGTCGCGTCCCCTAAGCGCGAAAGTCGCCCCCGTCGAGAAGGCCATCGGGTCAGCCCTTCTTCAATATCCACTCCAAAACCATCTTGCTTCCGAAGTAGGCAAGCATTAGCGCCAGGAAGCCACCCAGGGTCCAGCGGATCGCAATCTGCCCGCGCCAGCCACGGGTCGCTCGGGCTCCCAATAACACGGCAAAAACGAACCAGGCCAGAATCGACAGGATCGTCTTGTGGGCCAGGTGCTGCGCGAACAGGTTCTCGATGAAAAAGAACCCGCTAATCAGAGAGATACTTAACAGTACAAACCCCGCTCCGATCAGCTGAAACAAGAGCTTTTCCATGGTCTGCAACGGTGGCAGGGACCTTACCAGACCGCTACTCTGGTGCCGCCTCAGGTGCCGATCTTGAAATGCGACCAGCAAAGCCTGCAAGGCAGCGATATTCAAGAAACTGTAGGAAAGCATGGAAACCAGGATATGCACATTCATTTGCCATGAATGTGTCTTGAGCACATGCGCTTCTTCGGGAAATACGACGCGTGCCAGGACGATCATTGCAGCCAGAGGGAAAATGACGACCCCCAGCTTATCGATCGGTTTGGTGACAGCGGTCACCAGCAGGATGATGACAATGCTGAGCGCCGCCAGGGACGAGGTGCTGAGGAAACTGAAATTTACGTGCCCGGCGCGGTCGCACATGCCGTTCAGACTCACCGCGTGAAAAAGGGCGGCCAGCCAACCGAGTACGAGTGTGGTCAGCTTCTCACGCTTGGAAACGGGCGACAGGATATAGTCGGAGTTGAACGATTTGACCAGTGCGGCGGTGGCCGCGGCATAGGCGAGAATCGCTGCAATACCCGGCAGGGTAGGGTTCATGGGTCGTCTCCTCAGCGTCTTAGTCTGTCATAATCCTCGGTTGGCGTGAATATGCGTTTGCGCAAAGGCTAACCAAACGCCCGCTTCAGTCCGGAAACTGAAGCTGGGTCCGGCCAAATTGTGTAAAATCTTGATCCTTTAACTTGGATAAACCCATGGTGGAATCCTTTCACGGTACAACAATCGTTTCCGTACGCCGGGGCGACTCTGTGGTCTTGGGTGGTGACGGCCAGGTCACTCTGGGAAACACCGTCATGAAAGGCAACGCCCGCAAGGTTCGGCGGCTTTACCACGGACGAGTCCTTGCAGGCTTTGCCGGCGCTACCGCGGATGCCTTTACCCTGTTCGAGCGCTTTGAGGGCCAACTGGAAAAGCAGCGAGGCAACCTGACCAAGGCGGCGGTGGAACTGGTGAAGGATTGGCGCACCGACCGCGCTTTGCGCCGCCTGGAGGCATTGCTAGCCGTGGCCGATGCAAAGGCCTCCCTGATCATTTCCGGCACGGGCGACGTGATCGAGCCTGAAAACGGCCTCATCGCAATCGGCTCCGGTGGCCCATTCGCGCAGTCCGCCGCCCGAGCGCTGTGGGAAAACACGGAGCTGGGCGCGCGCGAGATCGTGGAAAAGGCTCTTCACATCGCCGCTGACATCTGCATTTATACCAATCACAATCTGACCATCGAAGAATTAGGTTCCACGAGCGAAGACGTTGCTTGAACATGACCCAAATGACGCCCAGAGAAATCGTCCACGAGCTTGACAAGCACATAGTCGGTCAAGCAGCAGCCAAGCGCGCGGTGGCCATCGCCTTACGCAACCGTTGGCGGCGCGCCCGCGTGGATCAGTCCTTGCGTGACGAGATCACACCCAAGAACATACTCATGATCGGGCCCACCGGTGTGGGCAAGACGGAGATTGCGAGACGGCTGGCGCGCCTGGCGCAGGCTCCCTTCATCAAGGTGGAAGCGACGAAGTTCACCGAAGTGGGCTACGTCGGACGCGACGTGGAATCCATCATCCGTGACCTGGTGGATGCCGCGGTGAAGATGACACGCCAGGCGGAAATGGGAAAGGTGCAAGCACGCGCAGAAAAGGCAGCGGAAGAGGCGGTGCTCGATGTCTTGCTACCGGGCGCCGAAACCTGGTCCGCCGCAGATGCTTCAGGCGAATCGCCCACCCGGCAGAAGTTCCGCCAGAAGCTGCGCAGTGGCGAACTGGACGACAAGGAAATCGAGATCGAAGTCCAGGCTTCGCCCATGGGCGTCGAGATCATGGCGCCGCCCGGCATGGAGGAAATGAGCAGCCAGTTGCAGAGCCTGTTCCAGAACATAGGGTCAAACCGCCGCCGCATGCGCAAGTTGCGGGTAAAAGATGCTCTTAAGGTGCTGAGGGAGGAAGAGGCGGCAAAGATGGTCAATGAGGAGGATGTCAAACTGCGTGCCGTGGAAGCGGTGGAGCAAAATGGCATTGTTTTCATCGACGAGATCGACAAGATCTGCAAGCGCTCCGATTACGGCGGTCCCGATGTTTCCCGCGAGGGCGTGCAGCGCGATCTGCTGCCCTTGGTGGAAGGCAGTACGGTGAGCACGAAATACGGGATGATTCGCACCGATCACATCCTGTTCATCGCGTCGGGGGCTTTTCACTTGTCCAAGCCCTCAGACCTGATACCGGAGATGCAGGGACGGTTTCCCATCCGTGTGGAGCTTGATGCCTTGGCAGCCGAGGATTTTGTCCGCATCCTGACTGAACCTGATGCGTCGCTGACCGAGCAGTATGCGGCCTTGTTGGGCACGGAAGGGGTCGATGTGAAGTTCACGGATGAGGGGATTGCCCGCGTCGCTCAGATCAGCTTTGAAGTCAACGAGCGAACTGAAAACATCGGCGCGCGCCGCCTTCACACGGTGCTGGAGCGGCTTCTGGAAAACGTGTCCTATTCTGCTGCCGACTTCGACGGGCAGACCGTGACTGTCGATGCCGGCTTCGTCGACCAACAACTGGGCGAGTTGGCCCAGGATGAAGACCTGAGCCGGTACATACTATGAGCGAGAATTCAGGGCCTTTGCCCACCGAAATTACGCTTCATCAGGTGTCGCGGGTATTGGAAGTGTGCTTCGAGGATGGGGCGCGCTTCGAATTGCCATGCGAATTCTTGCGGGTCTATTCGCCATCGGCAGAAGTCCGCGGCCACGGGCCGGGGCAGGAGACCCTGCAGGTCGGCAAGGAAGAGGTGAGCATCACAGATATCCGGCCCGTCGGAAATTATGCCATTTGCCCGAGCTTCAGCGATGGCCATGCCAGCGGCATCTTTACCTGGGAGTTGCTGTACAATCTGGGCACCCATCAAAAGGAGTTGTGGGGGGAGTACCTCCGACGCCTGCGGGAGTCCGGTTACGAACGTAAGCCATAAGCGGGTGCCCCTGCTCAGGCGTTTTCGGGCTGGCGCATGGGGTTGCTTTTTCGGGATCGCCAGGGCGTAGCCGTTACATATCGGTTTCCCTGAGCAGGCAATAATCGAAGTATCTAAGACCCATAAAATCGAGATGACGGAAGATAGAACCCATTTCGGCTTCAGACAGGTTCCCGTGGGCGAGAAGTCCAAGTTGGTGAGGGAGGTTTTCGACTCTGTCGCCAACAAGTACGACCTGATGAATGACCTAATGTCTCTGGGAATTCATCGTATCTGGAAGCGTATTGCCATCCAGTTGAGCCATGTCCGCCGGGGCGAGAAGGTGCTCGACCTCGCGGGCGGCACGGGTGATATGACCGCGCTGTTCCAGAAGCGGGTCGGTCCGGAGGGCCGCGTGGTGCTGTCCGACATCAACGCGGCGATGTTGCAGCGCGGGCGCGACCGCCTGATCGACGAAGGCGTCGCAGGCAATGTGGTCTATGCGCAGATCGATGCGGAGAAACTGCCATTCCGTGACAATCAGTTCGACTGCGTCTGCATTGCGTTCGGGCTTCGCAACGTCACACAGAAGGAGCAGGCCTTGCGCTCTATCCACAGGGTGCTCAAGCCCGGTGGACGGGCCATCATCCTTGAGTTCTCCCAAGTTCAGGGCGAGCTCATGAAGAAGACCTATGACATCTATTCCTTCAAGGTCTTGCCGCTCCTGGGCAAGCTCATCGCCAACGATGCCGAAAGCTACCGCTACCTCGCCGAGTCGATCCGCATGCACCCCGATCAGGAAAAACTGAAGTCGATGATGCAGGACGCGGGGCTTGAACGCTGCGAATACTTCAACCTGACCCACGGCGTGGTGGCGGTTCACCGCGGCTACAAGTTCTAGCCATGGCGGGTTCCAGCCTGGGCTTGGCGTTGCTGCGGGAGCGGCTGGAGGCGGCCCTTCAGCGCTTTCTCGCCTTGGACGCCGATTCAGGGCGTTTGCTGCAGCCCCTGTGCGGCAAACTGGTTGCTGTGCGCGTGTCGCCGCTCACCGAAAGCCTCTATTTCTACCACTCCGAAAGCGGTGTGCAAATTCATGAGCGCAGCGAGCGCGAGGCGGACGTCACGCTGTCTGGCTCGCCCTGGGGTTTCGCCCTGGCCGGACTTGAGGAATCGAAGGACGCCGCGATATTCGGCGGGCATGTGCGCATCGATGGCGATCTCGATACGGCGCGCCGATTTGCTGGCGTGCTCGAAGCGTTGCGGATCGATTGGGAGGGCTTCTTGGTTCGTGGCTTGGGTCATGACCTCGGCGATCGACTCGTCACCGGCCTGCAGACGTGGCACCGCTGGGCCCTGGCGTCGGCGGCAACCCTGCGCATGGATGTCACGGAGTACCTGCAGGAAGAGGCTCGCTCATTGCCAGCGGCCGCAGAGGTGGAGGGATTCCTTCGCGATGTGGACACTCTGCGTGCCGACAGCGATCGCCTCGCGGCTCGTATTGAGCGCTTGAGCCTGCTATCGGCGGGGCACCCTTCGTCGTGATCCGTCCGGATAGTATCCGTCGCCTGTTGCATATCCAATGGGTGCTGCTTCATCACGGGCTGGACGATCTTATCCTCGCGACCCACCTTTTTCGTCCGGTTCGTTTTCTTCACTCCCTCACTCCGGGTTCCTGGAGACGCGTAAGACACGAACCGCGTGGCGTGCGTATCCGGCAGGCCCTGGAAGATCTGGGCCCCATCTTCGTCAAGTTCGGCCAGACCCTTTCCACACGGCGCGACCTGCTGCCAGAGGATGTAGCCGAGGAGTTGGTCAAGCTCCAGGACCGGGTTCCAGCGTTTTCCGGGGTGGAAGCGCGAAAAATCGTCGAGAAGAGCCTGGGACGCCCCATCGGCGAGATCTTTCGGGAATTCGAAGAAAGCCCTTTGGCTTCCGCTTCCATTGCTCAGGTGCACTGCGCGGTTCTGTTCAGCGGAGAATCGGTGGTGGTCAAGGTGCTGAGGCCGGGCGTGGAGAAGCGAATCCGTTCGGACTTGGGGCTGCTGTTCGAACTCGCGCGTCTAGCCCAGCGCTTCTGGCCCGAGGCGCGGCGTCTTCGGCCGGTGGAGGTGGTGGCCGAATTTGAAAAGACCATCCTAGATGAACTGGATCTTGTACGCGAAGCCGCCAATGCCTCTGAGATCCGCCGGCGCTTCGAGGATTCGCCGATAATCTACATCCCGAAGGTGTACTGGGACTACACGCGCACCGAAGTCATGGTGATGGAGCGCATCAACGGCATTCCCGTGGGTGATGTGGCGCGCCTGAAGCGCGAAGGCATCGATCTCAAATTGCTGGCCGAACGGGGCGTCGAGATTTTTTTCACCCAAGTTTTCCGCGACAATTTCTTCCACGCCGACATGCACCCCGGCAACATCTTCGTGGCGCCGGGAGCGCGCTACATCGCGGTGGATTTCGGCATCGTCGGCAGCATCTCGAAGGCCGACCAGCACTACGTGGCGGAAAACTTCCTGGCGTTTTTTCGCCGGGACTACCGCCGCGTGGCGGAAATGCACATCGAATCCGGGTGGGTTCCCGCAACGACCCGGGCGGAGGAATTCGAGTCGGCCATACGCAGCGTTTGCGAACCGATCTTCGAAAAGCCGCTCAAGGACATTTCCTACGGCCATCTGCTGCTGCGCCTGTTCCAAGTGGCGCGCCGTTTCGACATGGAGGTGCAGCCGCAACTGGTCTTGCTGCAAAAGACCCTGCTCAACATCGAGGGACTGGGACGCGACCTGTATCCGGAATTGGATTTGTGGAAGACGGCCAAGCCTTTCCTGGAAACCTGGTACAAGAACCGGGTCGGGCCGCAGGCGGTCCTGCGCAAGGTGCGCGAGCAACTGCCCGAATGGGCCCAGCAGTGGCCCGAGGTGCCCGCCATGATTCATGACGTGTTGCAGCGTGCGGCGGATGGACGGTTGGAGATGCGCGTGGACTCACGGGAGTTCGACCGCATGCGTGAGGAAATGCGGCGCAATCAGCGGCGAACGGTGGGCGGCATAGGCGGGGCTGCCTTGGTGCTGAGTTCGGCGCTGGTGCTGGTCAATGGCGGGCAGTTGCTGGGCGATGCGCATGCACTAGTCTTTGCTGCCGGCACTGTCGGCGGGCTCGGGGCTTTTCTTCTTCTTGCCTCGTGGCTTTGACTTGCGGGTAGCGCGTTTTTTTTCAGGCACTGCGCTTTCCGCAGGGTCCGGGATCTGTTGGGCAGGCCTCAGCTCCGCGTCGATCCCCAAGAGCGGCTCCGGATCGATTTCGCTCTCTTCAACGGGCAAGCCGGGAGTGGGCGCTTCGGCGGAGCTGTTGGCGGGCTCATGTGGCGTCGCCTCCGAGGTTCTCAGGCCCTCGAAAAGTGCTTCATCGGCGGCGATGGCATCGCCAGGCGTAGCCAGTAAGTCAGAAATGTCATCTTCCAGCGCTTTCCCCGGACCGTCCGGATCTTCGCTCCAACTGTCGGTGATTTCGGCGAAAGTTCCCGCAGCATCTTCGGCCGATTCCGAATCATCGATACTGGCGATCTTCGCGATGCCCTCGCCGTCTTCGCCCCATAAATCGCCGAGTAGGGTATCAACGGATTCAGCCAGATAGACCGGCTCGTCTGTGGGCGTCGTCATAGCGAAGGTGTCCGATTGCAATGGTTCGGTCTCGTCGCTGGCAGCGAACTCGGGCGTTTCAAGCTGAGGATCGGTTTCGGACAGGTAAGAGGCAAGGTCGACCTCGGCCTCCGGCTGTCCCCAAGGCTCGCTGAGCAGGGCATCCAGTTCCTGGTCTCTGGATGGCAGGGCTTGGCGCTCCAGGGCTGCAGGTTCTGCCTGCAGGTCGACGATTTCCTCGTAGTCGGGAGTGGTGGTCGGTTCATCATCTGCCTCGCCAGGCAGCGCGTCGTCGAGCAGCTCAGCTTCGGAATCGTTCACGCTTTCTTCCGCCTGCTCCAGATCGTCAGCCACAGCGTCAAGGAGCGGTGTCGGCATTGTCAGGTCTAACTCGTACGCCTTGTCTTCTTCCTCAGTGGCGACCGACGTAGTGTGGGGAATCTCACCCATCGCTGCTTCCAATTCCCTCAGGCTGGCCGCGATATCCGCATCGATCTCCTCCTGGGTCCTAGGTGACGGTTTCTCCATAACCGGCTCTTGCTCTGTGTCCGCTTGGTCACGCTCAAAGCTTGCCTGCAGAACATCCTCGAACACATCCAGGGGCGTATCATTAGCTTCTGGGCTTTCTTGAACGAGGTCCTCCTCCTGAGAATCGGTCAGGGTGGATTCGGCAAAGGGCAAATCCGGAACGAGGTCCTGGCTGGGGGGCGCCTCATCGGAATTAGGCTCTCCCGCGTCCAGCAAGCCGTGTGGTTCATCGAAATGCGATACTTCGTCCGCGTAGCTGAAACCCTCGGCATCGATATCTTCAACGTCCGGGTTCAGCAGGTCGGAGTCGGGCCCGGCGAGATGAGGGGCCGATTGCGCCGTTGGCGCATGGGAGGACACGGCATTCAACCAGGCCTCGAACTGCGCGTCGGCATAGCGGTAAAGTAGTTGGTCCAGTTGTTCCGGAAAGTCGTCAGCGCCTTGCAATTGTGGCAACAGCAGGGACTTCATGAAACTGCGCTCTTCAGCGACGACCTGGTCGGCAGCGGCTTGGGCGGCAGCGAGGGGAACGCCTAGTGCCGTGTGCAACAATCCCGATTTTTGGGACACCCGTGCAGCCTGTTCCTGCTGCATGCGATTCAGCAACGCCTCAAGGGCCGCATAGCGCTGCTTGTGGCGCCTTCTCGCCCGCCAAAAAGCGACGATGGCCCAGATCAGGACGATGGCTGCGATTTCCGCGAGCAGGGCCCAGGCCAGATTTGGGGTGTGCAGCAGGTTCATGTGGAGTCGCTTTCGGTGGCGTCTGCCGAGTCGTCGAGGAGTCCCGCGGCCAGCCGGAAACGTTCCAGCATTTGCTGCCGGCTCGCTTCCAATTCACCTTCGCCCTTTTCATGGAAAACGCGCGCATATTCGCCGGATACTTCTTCCAACTCGGTCAGCGCCGCTTGCAGGTCCTGCCGCAGCCTTTCGCTGGTCGCCGACATCTCTCCAAGTTGTGCCCGCATCAGTTCGCATTCCTGGCTGAGTTTCTCGACTTGCTGGCGCAAGGTTTCGTTTTCGCCGGAAAGGTTATGGTTCGGCCCTGCCGGCGCCTGATCCAGGGCCGACTGCCCGGCCTCTTTCGCGCGTGCCAGCATGGTTTTCAGCGCCTGGCAGTAAGGCTCGGAAAGTCCATGGACGTGCTCATCGAGCTGATCCAGGATTTCCGCGTCGCGCTTGACGAAGGCTTCGATCACACAGTGATAGAGCGCCTGCTCCCGTTTCCCGACCGCTTCAGCCAGGGCCTGCGCTTCGGTTTCGCTCCAATTGGCGCAGGGCGCCTGGTTCTTTGCAAGGCCCGCGGCATGCGGGTCGCGGTCGTGCGTGAGGCGTTCGACCAGAACGCTGGCATGCTGGTCCTCGCGGCGGTTGCGTAACAGCGCTCGTAGCGCAAGCACGACCAGGATGGCGAACATGGCGGCCAGCGATTCGGCGGCCAGTAGAGCGATGATGGTGGAGATCTCTATCATGGCGGGGGTGCGGCGGAGAATTTATCCAGCAGGAGCGCGATGGCGGCGTCCCGACGCTTTTTCAGAAGTCGCGCGATCCCGTACCCGCTCAGAATTAGGCCCAAGTTGACGGCAACCGCGATGGCGGCGGCGACCCCCCACTCCGGAGCGGGTGCGGCGGGTGCCTGAGGTGGCGGTGGGATTGGTTCCGGCGCCATTGCCGGAGGTTCCGGCTGCCTGCCGGTCAGGGTGATGGGCTTGAGAGGCACCGTGACCGGCGCTCCCTCGGGGGTTTTGCCTGAGGCCTGGATATTGACGATCCATTGGTCACCCGGGCCCGGCGTCGGCAGCTTGAGTTGCCAGGCGTCGTCCGTGTGCTCGGCGGTCAGTTCGCGGGTCTGCTGTGCTTGGTCGGTGACTGTGGCGTGGATTGCGAGGGAGTCGCTTGCAAGGCTTTGCGGATTTGGCGTCAGCAAAATCGTGGTGCCGGCGTGCTCTTCGCCCTCATCTGCGTGCTCCTCCACTTTAAGTAGGTCGGACATGACGCGAAAGTTCTGCCGGGCCTCGCGCTGGAATGTCTTGCCGTCGGCTTGGATGGTCAGGTTGTAATCACCAGGCAGCAACGGGTGTTCTTCCGGGGCGGCGAAAGCCCCTGGCTGGTCCGGCACCTGGGCCAGGGAGAGATCCTGGGGACCCATGGGGCCTTGCAGAATGGCTTTGACGACCAGCAGGCCGAGAAAGTCTTCCCGGCTGATGGGTTGATCCTTATCCTTGAAGACCACGCCAATCCTGGGTTGGTCGCCCGCTTGCAGGTAGCTTTCGATGCGCATGGGTTCCATGGCGAGGTCGGAAACCACCATCACCTGGTTGGCGGGATCCTGTTTCGCCTCGAGTTTCCACAAGCCGGGTTTGGGATCGGTGATGGTCACCAGATCGAAGCTGCCCTGGTGCAGCCAGCGCAGCTGCGGGTCCGTGCTGTCTTGGGTCAAAACCTGTCCGTCGGGGGCAATCAGCCGCGTTGGCGCCGCTCCTTCCTGCAGCAGCACCAGAAGGGTAAATTCATGCACGCCTGCGTCGAGGGTGAATCCATTGTCGTGAATGGGAACGCTGTCATGGGGAACGGATTGGTTGAACAACTGCAGGAATGACCGCTGCAGTTGTTCGGCATCCATCGCCACCACATTCCAGCCACCGCTGGCTAGGGTCAATTGCTGCAACAGGGCTTCGTCCGCCTGACTTGAAAGCGCGATGGTATAGACCTCGATACCCGCCTGCTGCAGCGCGGGCGTCAGGCGGTTCAGCAAGGCTTCACGCGATGCGGCGTTTTCTCCGGGGTTCTTCGATACGTCGACCATGCCATCCGTCAGCAGGATGAGGCGGCGGCGCGGACCCGGCTCGGCCGGTGGCAGCCAGCCCGCGGCGGCCTCACTCAGGGCAGCTTCGATGTTGGTGAAAGCACCTTTGGAGTGAATCCTGTTGGCCGCCTGGGTCGCCTGCTTTTTCCATTCAGGGTTGACGGGACCTGCCGGCACCAGTTCCTCGGGTTTGCTGTCGAACAGCCATACGCCGGCTTCGCTTCCATCTGGCAGGAGATTGACCAACAACTTGAGAGCCGGGACCCGCAGATTCTTCGGGTCCGTCTGCTTCATGCTGCCCGAGGTGTCGATCACGATGCGCACCGCATATCCGGGGGCCTCATGAGCTGCTGGTTGCGGGACGGACGCGGGGGCGGCCGTGGCTCCGTCAGGCGCCCGGTTTTCAGCGGCTTGGGGATGTTCGTGGGTGGCCGGAGCGCTGTCGGCAGCCCGGCCCTCGGTGGCTGCAGGTTGCTCGTGGGCGGCTTCCTCGTTGGCCGCTACCGGGTCCATTCCCAGGAGCGCCGCACATATCAGCAGTGCCTTGAGTGGCATGTCTCCATTCCAATAAGATGCTCTCGATCAATATAGTGCAAGATCGTGTGGCGTCGAGACGGGTGTTGGAGAGTCTGGTATCATCGCGTAATAATCGTCCTACGGATCTTGCCATGGCCAGTACTGAAACACCGGTTTGCGAATTCGGAAAGCCAGCGGTCGATTTCGACCTGCCAGGAGTCGACGGTCAGCGCTGGAACCTGGCGAAATGCCGTGGCGAAAACGGCCTACTGGTGATGTTCATCTGCAACCACTGTCCTTTCGTCAAGGCCGTTCAGGACCGCATCGTGCGCGACGTGCGCGAGCTTGCCGATTTCGGCATCAAGGCGGTTGCCATCATGTCCAACGACCCAACGGATTACCCTGAGGATTCCTTCGATAACATGAAGCGGGTATCCGAGACCCATGCCTACCCCTTCCCGTATCTCTACGACGAGACCCAGGAAATCGCCAAAGCTTACGGCGCGGTCTGTACTCCGGATTTCTTCGGCTTCAATGGGCAGTTGGAACTGCAGTACCGCGGGCGCCTGGATGCCAGCCGCAAGGAGACGGCTCCGCCCGACGTTCGCCGCGATCTGTTCGAGGCCATGAAGCAAGTGGCCCTGACTGGTCAGGGGCCCGCCGAGCAGATCCCGAGCATGGGCTGTTCCATCAAATGGCGGGGAGAATGATCCCCATGGCCCAGCGCCATGTCGGGAGACCAAGCGATAAGCAAGAATAACGACGGAAGGAGAATCACGATGGCTTTCAAGCGCATGATCGATCAGGAACTCAAAGGCAAGCGGGTGTTGATCCGCGCCGATCTGAACGTGCCGGTGAAAGAGGGCAAGGTGACCTCTGACGCCCGCATCACGGCGTCCATGGCGACTATCGAGCACTGCCTCAAGGCCGGCGCGAGGGTCATGGTTACGTCGCACCTGGGGCGTCCCACCGAGGGTGAATACTCGGAGGAAAATTCCCTCAAACCGGTGGCCGACAACATTGCAGGTCGCCTGGGTAAGCCGGTACGGCTGATTCGGGACTGGGTGGATGGCGGATTCGATGTCGCCGAGGGCGAGTTGGTGGTGTTGGAGAACTGCCGTTTCAACAAGGGTGAGAAGAAGAATATTGATGAGACGGCGCAAAAATATGCCGCGCTTTGCGATGTTTTCGTCATGGATGCATTTGGCACGGCGCACCGGGCCGAGGCCTCCACCCATGGCGTCGCCAAGTACGCGCCGGTTGCCTGTGCCGGCATTTTGCTGACCGAGGAACTGGAAGCCCTGGGCAAGGCTCTGGCCAGTCCGGCGCGGCCTTTGGTGGCTATCGTCGGCGGCAGCAAGGTATCCACCAAGTTGACGGTGCTCGAGTCGCTTTCCGAGAAGGTCGACCAACTGGTGGTTGGGGGCGGCATCGCCAATACCTTCCTCAAAGCCGTGGGAAAAAACGTGGGCAAGTCCTTGTGCGAAGATGACCTGGTTCCCACCGCCAAAACGCTGATGGAGAAAATGTCGGCACGCGGCGCCACTATCCCGATCGCGCAGGATGTGGTCGTGGGCAAGCAGTTCGACGCCAATGAACCGGCGGTGCTGAAAGACGCGGGCGCCGTGGACGATGACGACATGATTTTCGACATCGGTCCTAAGTCGGCGCAGGAACTGGCGGATGTGATCATGAAGGCCGGCACCGTGGTCTGGAACGGCCCTGTGGGCGTGTTCGAGTTCGACCAGTTCGGGGCGGGAACCAAGACAGTAGCCAATGCCATCGCCAAGACCTCGGCCTTTACCCTGGCGGGCGGCGGCGACACCATTGCCGCCATCCAGAAGTACGGCATCTACGACAAGGTTTCGTACATATCCACAGCAGGCGGTGCGTTTCTGGAATACCTGGAAGGCAAAGTGCTGCCGGCCGTCGCGATTTTGGAAGAGCGCGCCTAGTCCGTTTCGTCGCAATTAGGAAAGGGGCGCGAGGGATGGCGAGAGCCGCCCCTCGCGCCCTGTTTTTTTCTCAGTTTCCTGGGCATAGCTGTACACGGCGAGGGGATTGGGATAAAAAGCAACTAATATTGGTCTTTTACAACAGCTTTACATTTTTCTTTATTTGATGAGGAATCGCCGCATGGCACGAGTTACCGTCGAAGATTGTCTGGACAAGGTGGATAACCGCTTTCAACTGGTTCTGTTGGGTGCAAAGCGCGCGCGCCAGTTGAGCCGCCACCCTGACGACGCCAAGCTGCCCTGGAGCAATGACAAGCCCACGGTGCTGGCATTGCGCGAGATCGCGGCGGGCGAGATTACGCGCGAATACCTGAAGGAGGCCCCGCGTCAGGAGCGTTATCAGGTGGAACGGCCCACCTTCAGGATGCACGACGACATCGCCGACATGGAAGACGACGACCTCTAAGAATCAGAGATCGGAGCGTACCGTGGCAGTCAGTACGGGGGCAGGAATCAGGGCCGAAAGCGCAGCGGGACTGGTTCCCCATGCGCCCGATCGCTCCGCCCCGACCTCGGACAGTCCCGCGCTTGAGACCGCCGAGCAGCCTCAGGAGAAGCTCATCCGCCGGCTGTGCGCCACTTTGTCCGAGTATTTGGATGAGGCACAGGTGGGCGATGTGCGCCGCGCCTACGAACTGGCCAACCGTGCGCATGAAGGGCAGTTCCGCATCAGCGGCGAACCCTACGTGTGCCATCCCATCTCCGTGGCCATGATCCTAGCCGATATGCACATGGATGCCCGCGGCGTGATGGCGGGTCTGTTGCACGACGTGATCGAGGACACCTTCGTATCGAAGGAAGACCTTGCCAAGCAGTTTGGCGAGGAAGTGGCCAATCTCGTGGACGGCGTCAGCAAGCTGACCCAGTTGGATTGCAAGTCCCGTGCGGAGGCCCAGGCGCAGAATGTGCGCAAGATGGTCATGGCGATGGTAAAGGACCTGCGGGTGATCATGGTAAAGCTCGCCGACCGGCTCCATAACATGCGCACCCTGGGGGTTATGAGCGCGGAGCGGCGTCGCCGCATAGCCCGCGAGACCCTGGACATTTACGCCCCCATCGCCAACCGCCTGGGTATGAATGAGATGCGGCTGGCCCTTGAGGACCTGGGCTTTCACGCGCTTTACCCCATGCGGTATCGGGTGCTCGAGCATTCGGTCAAGAAGGCGCGTGGCAACCGCAAGGAAGTGGTGGCCACCATCGAGAGTACTATCAACAAGCGACTCGTCGAAAGCGGCATGACCGGGTGCCAGGTGCTGGGGCGGGAGAAGCACTTGTACAGCATCTACCAGAAGATGCGCGGGAAACGCCTGTCGTTCTCGGAAGTGTTCGACGTGTATGCGTTTCGCATCGTCACCGACGGCGTGGACGACTGTTACCGTTCCCTGGGGGCATCGCACAATCTGTACAAGCCGGTGCCGGGGCGCTTCAAGGACTATATTGCGGTACCCAAGGCCAACGGCTACCAATCCCTGCACACCACGCTGGTAGGCCCTTACGGACTGCCGCTGGAAATCCAGATTCGTACCCGCGCCATGCACCACATGGCCGAATGCGGCATCGCCGCTCACTGGCTGTACAAGTCGGAGGCGGATCAGGTATCCAGCTCGCAGACGCGGGCCCACGAGTGGCTGCGCGATCTGCTGGAGATCCAAAAGAACGCCGGCGATTCCCTGGAGTTCCTGGACAACCTCAAGGTCGACCTGTTCCAGCACGAAGTCTACGTGCTGACCCCCAAGGGCAAGATCATCAAGCTACCGCGCGGGGCCACCATCGTTGATTTCGCCTACACCGTGCACACCGACATCGGCAACGCCTGCGTCTCCGCACGCATCGACCGTGTGCTGGCGCCCTTGCAGACGGTGCTCGAAAACGGCCAGACGGTGGAGATCATCACTGCCCCCTGGGCCAGGCCCAATCCGCTGTGGCTGAATTATGTGGTCACCGCAAAAGCCCGCTCCGCGATTCGCAGTTACCTGCGCAACTTCAAGAAGCAGGAGGCCATCGCGCTGGGGCGGCGCCTCTTGGAGAAAGAACTCAGCGAGCGCGGCATGCGCCTCGAGGACATTCCGGCGGAACGGCTGGGAGAGTTGTTGGACTCGCTGGACGCGCCATCCCTCGAGATTCTGCTGGAGGACATCGGCCTCGGCAACCGCCTGCCATTCCTCGTGGTGCGGCTGTTGATGCACGAGGAGATCCAGGCCGAAGCGAAGGCGGCTGAAGGCGAGAGGAAGCCGGCACGCGCGCCTCTCATCATCAAGGGCAGCGAGGGCATGGTGGTGAGCTTGGCGAAATGCTGCCGTCCCATTCCTGGCGATCCCATTGTCGGCTTCTTCAATCCCGGCAAGGGCATCGTGGTTCATTTGAACGAGTGCAAGAACGTCAACGAACTGCGCAAAAAGCAGGTGAACTGGCTGGAAGTGGAATGGCACAAGCAGGTGGCTGGCGAATTTCCGGTTGAAGTTCGCCTTGAGCTGCTCAATAAACTGGGCACCCTGGCCAAGGTCGCCTCGACCATTTCCCGCATGCGCGCCAACATCGAAAACGTGCAGATCACCAACCAGGACAGCGAGGTCTCCACGGACATCATCACCTTGATGGTCAAGGACCGCGTGCACCTCGCCAACGTGATGCGGGAATTGCGCCGGCTGTCGGTGGTGCTGAAGATTTCCCGACTCAAGACAGAACTTCGAAAAAGCAGATTATGAGCAAGAGCATCATCCACACCGACCGCGCACCCAAAGCCATAGGCACCTATTCCCAGGCGGTCAAGGTCGGCGACACCGTCTATCTATCCGGCCAGATTCCCCTGGACCCTGCCACCATGACCCTGGTCGAAGGCGGAATGGATGTCCAGATCCGCCGTGTCTTCGACAACTTGAGCGCAGTGGCGGAGGCGGCGGGCGGCAGTTTGCAGGACATCGTCAAGCTCAACATCTTTCTCACGGATCTCGCGCACTTCCCCCTGGTCAACGAGATCATGGCCGGCTATTTCGCCGAGCCTTACCCGGCGCGGGCGGCTATCGGCGTGGCGTCGCTGCCACGCGGCGCCGGCGTCGAAATGGACGGTGTGATGGTTCTGGCGGGCTAGTCCGATCGCCGTTTTTTCATGGTGTCCGCCCCGGCCCTGGACGGCCAGCCGCTGGCGTGCCTGCGCGGCGCCGGCGGCAAGACCCAGGAACGGCTGGCGAGGCTGGGGATATACAGCGTCCATGATCTGCTATTTCACCTTCCTCTCCGCTACGAAGACCGCACCTCGCTGACCCCGATTGGCGCTTTGCGCCACGGCGTTCAAGCCCAGATCGAGGGCATGGTCGAACTGACCGATCTGGCGGCCAAGGGACGCCGCGCCCTCGTCTGCCGCATCAGCGACGGCAGTGGCGGCATCAATCTGCGCTTCTTTCATTTCAGTGCCGAGCAGCGTACGCGCCTGAAGGTTGGCACGCGGCTGCGCTGCTTTGGTGAGGCGCGCGAGGGCTATTACGGCCTGGAGATGGTGCACCCTGAATACCAGGTGCTCGATTCGCCGGAGGCGGCGCCTCTCAGCGCGAGCCTGACGCCCGTCTATCCGCTTACCGAAGGCTTGCACCAGAAGACCCTGCGCGGCCTCATCGGGCAGGCGTTGAACCTGCTTCATCTGGCCCCCGGCACGCTACCGGAGATGCTGCCCGAGGCTGTGCGCCAGCGACATCGCTTTCCTGTCCTGGCGGAAGCGCTGCGTATGCTGCATCTGCCCGAGCCCGGCGCCTCGCCACAGACCTTGCGCATAGCGCAGCAGCGACTGGCCTTCGAGGAACTGCTGGCCCATCATCTGAGCCTGAGCCGCTTCCGGACACAAGTCCGCTGTCATAGCGCGCCGCGCTTGACCTTGTCAAAAGCCGCCACCCATCACTTCGAGCAGGCCCTGCCGTTCGGACTCACGGGGGCGCAGCGGCGGGTGATTGCCGAGATCGCCGCCGATCTCCAGGGGCCACAGCCCATGATGCGTCTGGTTCAGGGCGATGTCGGCTCCGGCAAGACCGTCGTGGCTGCTCGGGCGGCCCTTACCGCGTTGTCAGCCAATTTCCAGGTGGCGGTGATGGCGCCAACGGAGCTGCTGGCCGAGCAGCATGTCCGTAGTTTTCGCCAGTGGCTGGAGCCTCTCGGGGCGCAAGTGGTGTTCCTGGCCGGACGCCTCAAGGGAGCCGCCCGGCGCGAGACGCTGAGAGTCATCGCGGAAGGGGAAGCCGGGGTCGTCTTGGGGACGCATGCCTTGTTCCAGGACGAGGTCCGCTTCCAAAGGCTGGGTCTGGTCATCATCGACGAGCAGCACCGCTTTGGTGTGCATCAGCGCTTGGCCTTACGAGAAAAAGGCAGGCATGACGGTCTCACCCCGCATCAGCTGATCATGACGGCGACGCCCATACCCCGGACCCTTGCCATGCTGGGTTATGCGGATCTCGACATTTCCGTGATCGACGAACTGCCTCCCGGCCGCACCCCCGTCAAGACCGCCGTCATTCCCGCCACCCGCAGGCCCGAGGTGATCGCCCGTATCGTCGATTGGGTAGCGCAAGGACGGCAGGCCTATTGGGTCTGCACCCTGATCGAGGAATCGGAGACGCTGCAGTGCGAGGCGGCGGAGAAGACTGCCGCGTTGTTACGCGAAGCGCTGCCTGAGGTTCGCGTCGGCCTGATTCACGGGCGCATGAAGTCTGCGGAGAAGGATGTGGTCATGGCGGCTTTCAAGGCAGCCGAGGTTGACTTGCTGGTGGCGACGACGGTGATCGAGGTCGGTGTGGACGTGCCCAATGCCGGCCTGATGGTCATAGAGAACCCCGAGCGGCTGGGCCTGGCGCAGCTGCATCAGCTGCGCGGACGGGTAGGGCGCGGGCCTGGTGAAAGTCATTGCCTGCTAATGTATCAGCCGCCCCTGACAGACACGGCCAAGCAGCGCTTGGGCATTTTACGTGAGACCGCCGACGGCTTCCTGATCGCGGAAAGAGACCTGCAATTGCGAGGGCCTGGCGAACTGCTCGGGGTCCGACAAACAGGCCAGGTGCAATTCAAGGTGGCCGATCTCGCTCGCGATGAAGCGCTGCTCGATGCGGTAAAGGCTGCGGCTGATGCGCTGCTGCGAAACCACCCGGAGCGGGTTGGGCCGCTCTTGCGGCGCTGGCTCGGTGATGCCGGCCGCTACGCCGAAGTCTAAACACCTCCTTGTGTGCGCGTTCACTCAGGCAGTTGATTTCTACTGCACGTCTCCCTGATTTCCATCCGCGGGCGCTTTGTATCCACGTCCCCCCCTGAACCGCCCTCAAACACCTTATGCGGTGCTTGCCGCCTTCAACAGCAGGGCTTCTCGACGCGCCTGAATTCGAAGCCATGCTTTCCTGGCATTCCGCTCTCATCAAGCCACAAGTGGCCGACTGCACGGATTTGCCAGACTGAAATTATCTGATACTAAAGTTTCATATTAATTGCGAGTTTGTGCGGAAAAATAGCAGTTCTGAGACATAGTCTGATTGACCATTCAAGGTTTGCTGCTAATTTTACTGACTCATAGCGAAAGCGGTGTCTTTCCCTATGGGGTTACCCGGACGCCGGGTTGTTCTGAAAGGTGATGCAAGTACCGTCGCGGCTAGCTGCAGCCGCGCGCGGTAAAAGTGTTCAATAAAGAAAAATAATAATGGACCGAGATATCTCGCGACTGGCTTTCACGAAAAACCAGAAAGAAAGCAAGCAAGCCGGCCTCAGCAGCTTCGGTGCGTTCGTCATCCATTCGTCGTAAAGGCTTGGATGATCGGGCGGCCGGATTTTCAATTGGTTTCGAATCACTCCAAGGTCGTGCCGCCGCGGTGGGCCCCGAGGCTTGCTGCAGTTGTAGATCGATGATCAACGCGCCTTTTTGGCCGGAAAGGGTTCCGTTATTCAAGGACGGGGCCGGATCTCCGGCAATGGCCGTTCGGGCATTGCAGTTCAACCAGTCATGAGGAGACAATCCAATGATACGGGAACGAAAACTAAAGCGGCCTTGGTTGTTGCTGATGTTAACAGCCCTCGCTTTGTTCGACGCTTCGGCGCAGGCAGGCGGGCTGGATATCAAAAGCGCGAGTTGGAGCGCCACCTACAAGCGCTTGACCATTTCCGGTGAGGCAGATGATCGCGCCACGGTTACGCTATTTTCCGTGGCAACCGGGCGGCAAATTGCCAACGTGACTGCTAGCAGCGGAGGCGACTGGCGAGTAACCATCAATCAGCCGGCCACGGTTCCCTGCCGGGTACGTGCTGTTTCGAATGGCGATACGGACGAAAGCAGGGTATCCAATGCGCCGTCCAATTGTGATAGCGCGCCCGCCAACCAGTTACCGACAGCCAGTGCGGGTCCAGATCAGGTGCTGATGCTGGCCAACGAGATGGGAACGGTCTCGGTGAGCCTGGATGGATCGGGCTCCAGCGACCCGGATGGCAGCATTGCGACCTACACCTGGACCGGCACCCCGGACCCTGCCGACGTCGTAAATCCGACCTTGAACCTTTCGGCAGGGCAGTACGTTTTCTCGCTGGTCGTGACCGACGATAAAGGCGGCCGCAGTTCAGCGGACACGGTGCGAATCAGCGTCAACGCACCACCTCCGCCCAGTCCTTCACCGACTCCGACCCCAACGCCCTCGCCTACGGCTACGCCAGAGCCCACCGCGACCCCACTTCCGTCGAGTACTCCACAGCCCACGGCAAGTCCCAGCCCCAGTCCGTCACCGACAGCAAGCCCGAGCCCGAGTCCATCGCCGACACCTGCCGCGGTTTCCTGCAGTCCGGTGCCCACGGATGGCAAGACGGCCCATGCGGAATGCATCCAGAATTACACGGGGCCTGAAGTCTGCGTCACCTGTCACGAGAAGCAGGCGCGGGACATGCACGGTTCTGTGCATTATCAGCAGGGTGGAGCGTTCCCGAATGTGACCAACATACCGGCCAACTTTGCCAGGGCCGGAAAGCATCCAGCGAAAGCCGCGGGGGAACTGGTAGCTGACGGCCTCAACACCTATTGCGGCAGCCCAACCACATCGCCACGTTTTACCTGCGCCAACTGCCATGTGGGCAATGGTCGATTCCCGATGGCGCAGTCGGAATTCGAGAAATTGCCGCTGGGCTCCGAAGAGGCCCATAAGCAGCTGTCGAACGTGGATTGTATGACGTGTCACCAGGAGGTCTACAAGCGCTTCCCCAATCCGGCGGCCGGTTACTTCGAAAACATGGTCTTGGAGAACGTGGTCGAAGATCAGAACGGCATTCTTTCGGCTGCATTGACTGGGCAGGTTACCCGGGTCGGTCTGAAGGGAATCCCCGTGCTTGATCAGGTGACCAAGGACTTCCAGTTCGTTCCGGCAGACCCGACCAATCCGGAACTCGCCGGCATGCCCACGGCAAAGATGCCCATCACGGCCCTTGAGGCCGCTCGCACCGTGCATCCGACCACACGTAAGTCCTGTCTGAGCTGCCACGCTGGAGCAGCGGGAGCAAACGGCGCCAAGCGCGGCGATCTGTCTACCGCCCTCATCAGCCCTCCGGTCGAGATGGATGTGCACATGAGTCCAGCCGGCGCCAATCAGACCTGCTCCACCTGTCATAACGCGCCCGGGGACAAGGGCGAAGGGCATCGCGTCAGGGGCCGCGGCTTGGACTTGCGCGCCAACGACGTTAGCGCCCGTTTCACCTGCGACAGTGCGGGGTGTCACAGCAATCGCCCACATGGCGATTACAGCGCAACGACCGGTTCCAGCCGGGACAAGCATGCCATGAAGGTGGCCTGTCAAACCTGCCACATTCCCACCTATGCGAAGGTGGTCAACGGCGTTGGCATCGCGACGGAAATCCTGCGTGACTGGCAAACACCACAAGTTTCGCAGACGGCCTGCAATGGGCGTGGCGGATGGCTGCCCAAGGTGGAAGAGGGCAGCAATCTGGTGCCGACCTATGAATGGTTCGATGGCACCAGCCGCGTGTACTACATCGGTGAGGTCTTGCATGGAGGGCCGGCTGGCGATGTGCCGACCAAGGTTCTGCCCTCGGCGGTGGCGACCAGCCTCGGAACGACCAGTGCCGCCTACGTCCTGGGCGCGCCCAACGGCGGAGTTGCCAGTAGCGCGGCCAAGCTCTATCCGATGAAGGAGCATTGGGGCAAGCTTGCCCGCCACAAGGCGACCGATACCCTCGTTGCACACTCGACCTTCGAGTTCTTCCGAACGGGGGACTTCGATACGGCCGTCCGCAACGGTATGGCGAACACGCCCGGTATGGCGTCCACCGACGACTACGAGGTGGTGCCGGTGCATACCTACCAGACCATCAATCACGGTGTGGACAGTTCATCGAGCGCTCTGGCCTGTGGCGCCTGCCACTCGGCCTTGACCGGCGGTCCGGTGCGGATGGATCTTAAGGGTAAGCTGGGATATGGTCTGCGCACGGGAGCCAGCGCGGTGCAGGGGACTCGACAGGCAACCCTCGATGGCACATTCAACACGGTGTGCCGTCAATGCCACAGCGTGGAGAGCAGCGGGCGCACATTCACGTCCGTTCATAGCCGTCATGTGCAGGATAAGCGCAAGGACTGCGCCGCCTGCCATAACTTCAGCCGGCCGGAGCGCGGCTTGAGTCTATCGAGCGGCTAGCACGGGCCGCCGGTTCCGCGGGGTTCGGGCACGCTGTGTCGGACCCCGCTTCCGCAATACGGCGCGTTCCGCTGTGCCGCTGGCATTAAGGATGCGTCACTTGAAAGCTGGAGCGGGCAACGTCCTGACTGTTGCCCGCTCCAATCCGATGTTCCACCACATAGGTTCCGGCCTTCATGCTGGCAGGCAGTTCCAGTTCGGTACGGGTGGAATGGCTGCCCGACTTGAGCGGCATCGACGCCTCACCCTGCTTTCCTATCCGGCGCCCATTGTGGATCAGGGACCAGGTCGCTGTGACTTGGCGTTCCCGCTCGCCCTGCGGTAGTTCAAGCACGAAATCGGTTTCAAATTCGATGGTTTGGCCAGGCGAGGCAACGGGCAGGCTGACGCTGGCGCCACGGATGGCGACTTGCGCCGCAGCAGTCGGCGCGTTTTGCGGTGGGGGAACCGCCACCGGCTCCACCGGCGCGGGCGCCTCCCTGAGTGCGGCATTCAATTCGCCCTGAAGGGCGGAAACTTCTTCCGAATCCGGCGTCAGGGCGGCGGCCTTGCCAATGTAGTAATTCGCCTTGTCCCAATGATGCCGCTGCAGGGCGGTTCTTGCACGCTTGATGTATGTCTGAAGTTCGCGTTTGGCGCCCCGAGACAGTTCTCCGCTGGGAGGCGGGGGAACCTCCGCTGGCTGTCGTTGCAGCGCGTCGGCCAGTTCCTGCCGCAGGGCCGGGAGTTCCTCATACTGGGGCATGAAAGCGGCAATCTTGTTGATGTCTGCTCCGGCCTTCTGCCACTGCTTGCGCGCGATCGCTCGGCGCGCAACACTGGCCAGATGCTGGGCCTGTGCCGCTGCGCCAGTCGGTTTCGGTGACTCCTGCGGCTGGACCGGCGAGCTCTCCAGCATATGGGCATGCAGTTCCTTGCGCGCAGCAGCGAGTTTGTCCAGGCCCGGAAGTACCGAACCTGCCTGATCCAGGTAGCCCTGCGCCTTGCTCCAGTCGCGCCTTCGGGAGGCCTCCTGCGCTTTCGCGATCAGTTCGTTGGCGATCCGGTTCAGGCCTTCGCGAGCTTCCGCATGCCCTGGATTCAACGCCAGAACGGCCCTGAACTTGGCGAGGGCATTGTCGTCGGCAGGGCTCAGTTGACGTCCCGCATCCATGTCGTCGCGGGCCGCTGACAACAGGGCAAGCACCTTGTCCGCCAGCAAATCGTCCTGTGCCGCGCGCGGCGAGGGCGACGCAGTCGTGCGCTCGGGCTCCTTGCGGATGTCGGAACTTGGCGCGGGAGTGGCCGCCGCCGCAGCTACCGGAGGCAGGGATGGAATTGCGGCGGCTTCCGCTGGCGGTTTCTGTGCCGCCGATTCGACCGATGGGGCTTCATCCTCGCGGTTGAGCAAGGCGCGCCCGGCGAGCAGCAGCAAAACGACCGCCAGAAGTCCGCCCGCCACCAGAAGCGTACGTGATCCCTCTTCTTCACTCCGGCTGCGCCGGGGCCGCCGACCTGCGGCGGCGAATCCGGGGTCGGAATCGGCGCGCAGTCGCACACTCTCCATGCCGCCGATCGGCGATGAGCCGAATTCGCGGCGCCAGGCCGCGATGGTCTTGGGGCGTTCGTCACGGTCCAGCCTGAGGCCACTGTCGATGGTGCGCAGCAGGCTTTCGCTGTAACGCTGTCCGCCCATCTGCAGGCACGGCATCAGCGGGTCGCGTGATTCGCTGAGCATGCTGCGGCTTCGTTCCAGGGCATCGGGTGGGGTCACGCCGGTGACCGCACGGTAAAGCACGGCCGCAAGCCCATAAATATCCGCGGCGGGACCGATCTGATCCTTCTTGCCAAAGTAGATTTCAGGCGCCGAAAAACCGGGGGATGCATGCAGCGAGTGGGTGAGTTCCGAGACCATGCGTCGGGTGCCGCCAAAGTCCAGCATGACCGGGCTGCCATCCGGCCTTACCATGATGTGCGTCGGCGTCAGGTCGCCGTGTATATGCCCAATGTCATGCAGACGTTCCAGCGCGCTGAGCAAGGGCATCAGCAGATGCAGGAGTTCGCCTTCCTCCAGGGTGCGTCGACGCTGCAGTATGGACTCCAGCGTTTCGCCCTCCTCGAAGCTCATCACCATGTAGGCCGTGTTGTGCGCCACGAAAACGTTGATGATGCTGGGGACATTGGGGTGGTCCAATTTAGCCAGAACCCGCGCTTCGTCCAGGAAGGCCTCGACCCCGATGTGGTACGAGTCCTCATCGTGAGTGTCCGAGGGTTGCACGAAAACGCCACTCTCGCGGGCCGCCAAGCTTACCGGGAGGTATTCCTTGATGGCGACGGTGCGTTCCAGGTTGCAGTCGTGGGCCTGGTAGGTGACGCCGATATTTCCTCGCCCCAGCACGCGGCCGATCTCATACCAGTTTTGAAGCCGGTAGCCGGGCGTGAGGGGGATGGGTTGACGAATGTTTTGCATGGGCGCGGGTATGGCGTCCTGACGAGCCTAATCGGTCAGAATTCGTTCCACTATAACCAGTCGGGTTGCGATAGTGAACCATCATCGTCGGCCGGACCGGTGCGGCAGGTTTGAATGCAATTCGAAGGCTTAAGGTAAAATACTGAAATTTAATGATAAATTGTTTGGTATAGAGGATTGGTACGGAACTAAAAAAAGTCCCTATGGGTTCTTGCGCGGGAAAAGTGGATTACAATTTCAACGATGTATGTCCAATCATGCGCTTTACATCCCACGATTGGCAGGTATATTGAAGCTTGCAAGACATCCACCCCATGGAGAGCGTTACATGAGTGAATCGACCGAGACACCGAAGAAGAAGCCGGCACGCGGGGCCAGCGCAAAAGCGGCGGTTTCAGACAGTGCTGTTGCAGAGAAAGCGGCTGCCTCCAAGGCTGCGGCAGGCAAGGCACCCGCGGCCAAGCGGGCGCCGGTGGAGCCGGTCGTCACTCCCGCGGCAGGTCCGAAATCGGCTTCAGAGGGTAAGGGCGCTAAGGCGCGTGCCCAGATAGCCGATGCCGACGCGGCAGAGAAGAAGACGACGCGGCGTGCGAGTACCAGCAAGACCAAGGCGGCGGCGTCCTCCTCGACGGCGGGCTTGCCCAATCAGGACGTCATCGACAAGATGGTGGCCGAGGCGGCTTATTATCTGGCGGAAAAGCGCAACTTCGCCGTTGGCTTCGAAGAGCAGGATTGGCTAGCTGCCAAGGAGCAGATCATGACGCAGCTCCTGGGCGCCAAGAAACCCAAGACCTGATCGGGGCGGATTAGCAGCCCGCTCTAAGCTCGAAACGTGCGCCGCTTGACCGTATTGGCAAGCCGGCGCACGTCGAAGCTCGAGTCCGGAATAGGCACCGCGTGCTTTCGCTTCCGGCCCGCATCGGTTCGTGCATCATCTCCTCGCAATGACGTTCCCCGGTCGATTGCCCTCTGTTTCAGGCAGCCCGATACACTCCGGCCTGGATCGGTCCGGTCTCTCATGAAAATGCCGTGAATACGTGGAAGGCGCGCAAGCGGATCGATGCGCATGTATCGGTCGCGCCTGAACACCGGCTGCCGCCGACCCTGTCCTGGCCGCACCTGATCGCCCTGGGTGTCGGCGCCATTGTGGGCACCGGCATTTTGACGCTCATCGGCGTGGGTGCCGCCAAGGCCGGTCCCGCCGTAATTCTTGCCTTCGTCGTCGCCGGATTCGTCTGCGCCTGCGCCGCCCTGGCCTACGCGGAATTGGCCACCTTGATTCCCGCGGCGGGCAGCGCTTACACCTATGCCTACGTCGTCTTAGGCGAACTCGTCGCCTGGATCATCGGTTGGAGCCTTATTCTGGAGTATTCCCTGGTGGTCAGCGCCGTGGCGGTCGGTTGGTCCGGTTATGCGGCGCCACTGCTCGGGGCTTGGATGGGCGTTCCCATGGCGCTCATGCAGGGGCCGGAGCTGGGCGGCATTCTCAATTTGCCGGCTGTGATCATCATTTTTATGGTCGCCGGGATGCTGATCGTGGGCACCCGCGAGAGCGCAACGCTCAACGCCTTGCTGGTCGTGCTAAAGCTGGTGGCACTCGGAATGTTCGTCTCGGTTTCATTCGGCTATTTCAAAGCGGCGAACCTCCAGCCATTCATGCCCTTCGGGTTCTCCGCATCGGTCGGTGCCGACGGGGTGGAACGCGGAGTCATGGCGGCGGCGGCCATCATCTTTTTTGCTTTCTATGGCTTTGACGCCATCGCCACCGCCGCCGAGGAGACTCGCAATCCGGAACGGGACTTGGCCATCGGCATCGTCGGTTCCATGCTCGCCTGCATCCTCATCTACATCGCCGTCGCGGTGGCCGCCCTGGGTGCGCTGGCCTACACCCGTTTTGCCGACAGTCCGGAGCCCCTCGCGCTGATTTTGCGTGAATTGGGACAGCCAGCGGCGGCGCGTTTCCTGGCGGCGTCCGCCGTGCTGGCCTTGCCCACCGTCATCCTCGCCTTCTTCTATGGGCAAAGCCGCGTATTCTTCGTGATGGCGCGGGATGGGCTGTTGCCGCCGGGCTTGGCGCGGGTTTCGCGGCGCGGCACGCCGGTGCGCATCACCCTGTTCACCGCCGCCATCGTCAGCACCATCGCGGGACTGTTTCCACTGGCGGAGATCGCGGCGCTTGCCAATGCCGGCACCTTGGCGGCATTCTCCGCCGTGGCGCTGTGCATGCTGATCCTGAGGCGCCGCGAGCCGCAACTGACGCGGCGTTTTCGAACGCCTTGGCCCTGGCTGGTGGGGCCTTCGGCCATGGCCGGGTGTCTGTACCTGTTCGTCAGTCTGCCGCATCAGACCCAGCGCTATTTCTTTCTCTGGAACCTGATCGGCCTGGGCGTGTATCTGACCTACGGCTGCCGGCGGAAGAGCGGGGACGGTCGGTGACGAAGAGCAGGAAGGTTCAGGGCGGTGGCTGAAGTCTCGACCCGATAGGGCAGTAGCCCTCGGCAGGGATGCCCAGCGCCGCATTGAATTTGGCGGAGAGGTTCTGGTGACCGCACAGCGCCGCCAGTTCGATGACGCCGTCATCGCCCACGCTTTGGCGTAAACGGTGGACCAACTCCGCGTCCACGTCGATGGCCGTCGCGGTGATGGCTTCCGCATAGGCCAGGGCGTCCTTCTCCTCCGGGCTGAAAAGCGGCGAATCCCGGAAGCGATCCAGATCGTCCAATTGCGCCTCGCTGACGCCCCGCTCAAGGGCATGGGAGGCGTTCAAATCCACGCAGAAATGGCAGTGGTTCAATTGCGCGATGCGCGTTCGCACCAGCGCCCGCAGCCTGCCGTCGAGGGGCGAGCCCTTGCGCTCCAGTGTCCGCAGCATCAGTTGGAAACCGATGAAGGCGAGAGGCGTCCGTGCCCACAAGCGCACCGGTTCGGGGACGCGGCCCAAGCGCTTGCGGATCAAAGCCAGGATCGGACGCACGTACCAGGCATAGGGATAATCGTCGGGCGTGGGTATCAGGCTCATACTGCCTCCGAAGCGTGCGGGCTCAATCCGGTCGGGGACTTGAAAGGGCTGTCATCTGCGCCTCGATCCAGTCCTCAGCCACGCGGTTGACCTCGGCGGCGGGCAGGCTGGCGGCATCGAGGGGTGGACCGATGCGTACCTGTATGGTGCCCGGATGCTTGAGGAAGGCCCGACGACCCCAGAATTCCCCGGCATTGTGGGCCACCGGCACCACCGGGCAGCCGGCGCGGTGGGCCAGGGTGGCGCCGCTGCCGTTGTACTTGCCGCGCTGCCCCGGAGCGACGCGGGTCCCTTCCGGGAAGATTACCACCCAGCGGCCTGAGGCAAGACGCGCCGCGCCATCCTTCAAGACCTGCTTCAGCGCCGCCGATCGCGCCGAGCGGTCGATGGCGATGGGCTCCTGGGTGCGCATGGCCCAGCCCCAGAAAGGGATGTTCAGCAGTTCCTTTTTCAGGATGAAGGTGAGAGGCGGAAAAATGGCCTGCAGCGCGATAGTCTCCCAGGCGGACTGGTGCTTGCAAAGGATCACGCCGTTGCGCTCTGGGATATGCTCCATGCCTTCGACCTGGTAGTCGAGTCGGCAAATTAGCTTGAGGCTCCAAAGGTTGAAGCGCACCCAGCGCTGGGCCAGTCCATAGCGCAGTTCGAATGGCGCAGCGTAGGCCAAAAGCATCAGCGGGCAGATTACCAGGGTGGAGAGGATCATGCCGGTGAAATAAACGCCGGAACGCAGGTAAAGCCCCAGGTCAACGCCGGGTGTAGAGGATGTATTGGACGGCTTCATAGAGGTTGGAGAAGGAGGAGACGTCGAGATCGGGATTGCGCTTCAAGGTCTTGGCGCCCTTGCCGGTTTCCACCAGGATGGGCTCGGCGCCCACGCTTGCCGCAGACTGAATGTCCCTCAAGGAGTCGCCGATGGCGGGAACGCCGTCCAGGTCCGCGCCGTATTTGCGGGCGAACTGCTCGAACAGGCCGGTCTTGGGCTTGCGACAGTTGCAGCCATCCTCAGGGCCGTGGGGGCAGTAGAAGATATCGTCCAGATGGCCGCCGGCCTGCTCCACCATATCCCGCATCTTCTTGTGGATGGACTCCAGTGTCGGGCGGTCGAACAAGCCGCGGGCGATGCCGGACTGGTTGGTCAGCACCGCCACCCGGAAGCCGTTGTGCCGCAGCAGGGCGATGGCTTCCAGGCTGCCGGTAATCGGGGCCCATTCGGCGGGCGACTTGATGTAGGCGTCGGAATCCTCGTTGATGACGCCGTCGCGGTCCAGCAGCACCCAGTCCATGTCAGGTGTCGGCCTGGAGCCTGGATATGTCGGCGATATCCATGAACAGGCCGTCGACGATGGCGAGCAGCCCCAAGCGGTTGGCGCGCAGGGCCGGGTCCTCGGCCATCACCATCACCCCGTCGAAGAAGGCGTCCACCGGCTCCTTCAGGACCGCCAGCCGGCACAGGGCCGCGGTGTAGTCGCGCTGTTGCAGCAAGGGCAGGATGGCCGCCTCGGCGTCGCGGGCGGCGCGCAGCAGCGCGTGTTCCGGGGCTTCGGTCAGCACGTTTTCGTCCACGTTGGCCACCGGCGCTTCCTCGGATTTCCGCAGGATGTTGCGGATGCGCTTGTTGGCGGCGGCCAGGCTGGCGGACTCGGGCAGGCCACGGAATTCGCGCACGGCCTTGAGGCGCGAGAGATAGTCCAGCGGATTGCGGCCAAACATGTCCAGCACGGCGTCGATCTCGTCATGCCGGTAGCCCTTGTCCAGGGAATAGCCGCGCAGGCGTTCCAGCACGAAGTCGCGCACCGCGGTCTGCGTGGTTTCCCGGTCGAAGGGGTGGCTGAGCGACTGCAAGGCGTGGGCTATCAGGTCTTCCAGGTCCAGGTCCAGCCCGCATTCCGCCAGGATACGCAGAGCACCCAGGGCGGCGCGCCGGAGGGCGTAGGGGTCCTTGTCGCCGCTGGGGATCAGGCCGGCGCTGAAAATGCCGGCCAGGGTCTCGATCTTTTCCGCGAGCGCGAGGATTTGGCCGGTGCGGGTTTCCGGCAGGGCGCCTCCGGAAACCTTGGGCAGGTACTGTTCCTCGATGGCTGCGGCAATCTCCTCGGGCTCGCCTTCCGCCAGGGCGTAGTAGCGCCCCATGGTGCCCTGCAGATTGGTGAACTCGCCCACCATTTCGGTCAGCAGGTCCGCCTTGGCCAGCAACGCAGCGCGCTCCACCCAGGCGCTCTGGGTTTCCAGGGCTCCCGCGATGTGCGCGGCCAGGCGCTGCACCCGGTGGGTCTTGTCCAGCACGGAACCCAGGGTCTTCTGGAAGGTGATGTTGGCCAGGTCCGGAACGCGTTGTTCCAAGGTCTTGCGGCGGTCCTGGTTCCAGAAAAATTCGGCGTCGGAGAGGCGCGGACGCACCACGCGCTCGTTGCCTTCCCGCACCGTGTCCGGCCGGCTGCTCTCGATATTGCTGAAGGTGATGAAATGGGGCAGCAAGGCGCCCTGGGCATTCTTCACCGGAAAGTACTTCTGGTTTTCCTGCATGGTGGTGATGAGCACCTCAGCGGGCAGGGCCAGGTAGCGCGGCTCGAAATTACCCAGCACCGGCACCGGCCACTCCACCAGGGCCGTCACCTCGTCCAGCAACTCGGGCTCGATGTGGGCGATGCCGCCGGCTGCGGCGGCGGTCTGCTCCGCCAGCTCCTTGATGCAGGCGCGGCGTTCGTCGAAGTGGGCGATGACATGGCCCTCATCGCGCAGCCGCTGTGGGTATTCGCTGGCGCTGGCCAGTTCCAGGGAAGCGGAACTGTGGAAGCGGTGCCCCCGGGTGATGCGGCCGGTGGACAGTCCCAGGATTTCGGCAGCAATGACTTCGCTGCCATACAACAGCACGACCCAATGGGCCGGACGGACGAATTCGGCGGTTCCGGCGCCCCAACGCATGCGCTTGGCGATGGGCAGGGCCAGCAAGGCCTGATTGAGCATGCGCGGCAGCAGTTCGGCCACCGTGGCGCCCTGTTTGGTTTCGCGGAAGAACAGCCACTCCCCCTTGTCGGTCTTCTGGGTGAACAACTGGTCGACGCTGGTGCCGCAACTGCGGGCGAAGCCCTCTGTGGCCTTGGTCGGCTTGCCGTCCGCGTCGAACGCCGCATTGAGCGCGGGCCCGCGTTTCTCCACCACGTAATCGGGCTGGCGGGCCGCCAGCGCCTTGACGCAGAGGGCAAGCCGTCTGGGCGTGGCGTAAACGGTCACGCCGCTGTGCTCCAGGGTCTGTGCCAGGGAGGCTTCGACGGATGTCTTGAGCGCCGTCGCCAAGTTGAGCAGGGACTTGGGCGGCAGTTCCTCGGTGCCCAGTTCGAACAGCAGATCGCGGTTCTCAGCCATGGCCATTGCCCTCGTGCGCCAGCATGGGGAAGCCGAGTTTCTCCCGGCGCTGGTAATAGGCCTCAGCCACCGCCTTGGCCAGTTCGCGCACCCGCAGGATGTAGCGCTGGCGCTCGGTTACCGAGATGGCGCGGCGGGCATCCAGCAGGTTGAAGGAATGGGAGGCCTTCAACACCATTTCATAGGCGGGCAGCGGCAGGTCCTGGGCGATCAAGTGGCGGCATTCCTGTTCGTAGGTGTCGAAGCAGCCGAAGAGGAAGTCGGTCTTGGCATGCTCGAAATTGAAGGCGGACATTTCCACCTCGTTCTGGTGGTAGACGTCCCCGTAGGTCACCGCGCCCTGAGGGCCGCGGGCCCAGACCAGATCGTAGACGCTCTCCTTGGCCTGCAGGTACATGGCGATGCGCTCCAGGCCGTAGGTGATCTCGCCGCTCACCGGGCGGCAATCGAGACCGCCCACCTGCTGGAAATAGGTGAACTGGGTGACTTCCATGCCGTTCAGCCACACTTCCCAGCCCAGGCCCCACGCGCCCAGAGTGGGCGATTCCCAGTTGTCCTCGACGAAACGGATGTCGTGCTCCAGCAGGTCGAAACCGAGAAAGCGCAGCGAGCCCAGGTAGAGTTCCTGGATGTTCTCCGGGGAGGGCTTCATCAGCACCTGGAACTGGTAGTAGTGCTGCAGCCGGTTCGGGTTGTCGCCGTAGCGTCCGTCGGTGGGCCGCCTTGAGGGTTGCACATAGGCGGTGTTCCAGGGCTCCGGGCCGATGGAGCGCAGGAAGGTGGCGGGATGGAAGGTGCCGGCGCCGACTTCGAGGTCCAGGGGCTGCAGGATGACACAGCCCTGGGCGGCCCAGTATTCCTGGAGCGCCAGGATCAGGCCCTGGAAGGTGGAGACATCGCGAGTGATGGATTCTGGACTGGCCACGATGGATGCGGGATTGATTGCAAAGGCGCGATTATATCCCATTTGTCAGTGCGGATAGCCTTTCCACTCGACCTCTCGCGGCCCAGACCAAGCACCCGAAAGCGCTGACGGATAGGGGCTTCAGTCGGTCTGTTTGGCGCCGCGTCCGCCCATGCCTGTGCCTGCTCGGCGATCGCCCCGAGAGCTCCGTTCCTTATTGGGCCGCATGCTGGCCCGGGCGGGTGGCGACGGTTTGGAAATTTTTTACAGCTTGTCGGGCGGAGTAAGTCAGGCCATTGCAACGCAATGAAATATTGAGCGTTTTTCCGGTGGCATGATGGGTGCTTGGTTCGTTGGGACGAATCCATCTGAGCGAAACTATCCTGTCTGCGGAGAATGAACATGATCGCGACTTTGTCCCGATTTGGCGCTTGCCGGTTCCTGCTGTTGATCGTAACAGGCTTGCCGATGGTGACCCAGGCCGCCCTGATCGACTTCTCCAACTTCAGCGACGCGGAACGGATCGCCATCAATGGCCAGCAGAGTTCCCTGAACGTGGAAGGGATTCAGGTGACCGCCGCGCGCAACCAGTTCTCCCCGTCCCTCAACATCGGCGGTCACAGCACCTTGTGGATACGCAACGATCCGGACGACCACGGCCTTGGAGTCTGCTCGACGGCGGCAAGCGGGGCGGAAGCCTGCGGCGGCACACTGTTTAACCCATTGACTGAAGGCAATGGCGATCAGAACGAACTGGGCAATAATTTCCGGGACGAGGTCATACGGCTGGAGCGGCCGCAGCAGCATCGCTGGTCGGACTTCTGGGTCTCCTCACTCGACACCCTGAGCGGTCCGGGGCACGAATCGGGGCGCTTCTATTGGTCTGACCTGGCGGTGCCGGTCCTCAATTCCATGCAGTACGTCACCTTCAACCAGAGCCTGCTCGGCTGGGCGGCGGAGCAGGAGGAAGGCAGCATCTTCGATTACCTGATCGCCCATGGCTTCGATGTGGACGCGAAGTTCGTGTTCTTCCGCGCCGATGTATCCAACGGTTTCGACAATGACTTCCTCGTGTACAAGGCGGGCATCACCGCTGTGCCCCTGCCTTCTGCGGTGTTTCTTATGAGTTCGGCGCTGCTTGCGTCGGGCTTCATTACGCGGCGCCGTTTAGGAAACGACTTGGCTTGGCGTTATTGTCCATCACAAGGTTAAAAAGTTCGATTTAACAAATATTTATTTGGAATTCCCCGATTTGACAAGATTACCTCGAATAGTGCCTGGTTTGATTGCGTACATAGTCGGCCCTGCGAAATTCGTTACGCTGCAGTTAAGAGTTGGTAGAGCCCCCAATCAGTCTGCAGCCGGACCAGGGCCCGCATTAACCACCGCAGGTTGTAGCCGGCGGCGCACAGCACCGCGTGCAGCGCATCGCCCAAGGCGCCCGCAAGCCAGCAGCGCTCCATGCGATGATCTGATTTGAGGTGACCGATAGCCGGTTCGATTTCCTGCCGCCGTTTCAGCCAGCGGCGGTGCTTTTTGTCGAGCGACTTGAGCTTACGGCGGTGGATGATCTACACATCCGGGTTGTCGTGATCCACACCGCGGTAGCCGAGATCAACGACCATCTGTTTTGGAACACACCCGATGCCTTCCAGCAGGATCTGCGTTTGTTCCAACTGGGCTGACAGGGTGTGACCGTCATACAGATTGCCGGGCAAGGTTCGTGCTCCGTAACCGTTCGGCGGAGCACATTCTTCCCGCGGGGTGATGGTTGAGAGACATTGTCGTCACTTTCGGTTGCCTGGAGGAATGTGATGACATTCGAAGAACGTCGGAATTATTGGAAGCGGCGCTTGGCCGAGTATTCGGTCAGTGGATTGTCGGCGCGGGCCTGGTGCCGGCATGCGGGGGGTGGCGTATGGGACGTTCAGCTATTGGCGTCGTCGCGTGCAGAGCGAGTCGCCATTGGCTTTGTTGACGTTGATTCCGGTCGTTGACGAGGCACCTGAACCAGTCGGGCTGCGGATCGTGGTGGGCGGTGCCAGCATCGAAGTGGCGCAAGACTTCGATAGCAAACTGCTGCGTCGGGTCGTCGCGGCGTTGTCGTCGTGTTGACGACGCTGTTGAGTGTGAGCGCGGTGTACGTGGTGGCGGAGCCGTTGGACTTGCGCAAGTCGATCGATGGGTTGGCGCTGGCGGTGGCAACCAGCCTGGGGGCTTCGCCGTTGTCGGTATCGGTCTATGTGTTTGTCAATCGCGGTGGGGATAAAGTGAAGCTGCTGTGATGAGATCGGCATGGCTTCTGGCTGGCTTACAAGCGTCTGGAGAAGGGTCGTTTTTCGCCGGCCGCTGACGGCGTCGATTTCGCGTTCGGAACTGCTGTTGTTGCTGGAGGGGGTGGATCTGTCGGTGCGGCGTCTTCGTGAGGTTCGGGCGGGGCGGGTGAGCTGATGGAATGGCTTGCCAAGCCCCATGAAACAAGGGGCTTGGCGGTTTTCGGCGGGTGTCATAGGACCATGAATGCAACTGCCCTCGCCTAAGAAATCACGACCCTGAAAGCGGCTTTGGCGGAGCGTGACGGCCGCATCGAATAATTGGAATTCGAGATGGCGAAGCTCAAGCAGCTGATCTTCGGTGCCCGCTCGGAACGCTTGCAGACCCTGCCTGATCCGGCGCAAATGCCTCTCTGGGATGAACAGCCGGAAGACCTCCCGCTCGCCAGCCCGGTGGAGTTCAAGACGGTGGTGAAATCCCCGGCCAAAGGGCAACCCAAGCGCGTAGTCTTGCCGGAACATCTGCCGCGCGAGATCGTGGTGGTGCCCCTGTCGGCCAAGGAACGGGCTTGCCCGGCATGCGGCGAAGAGCGACCCGTCATCGGCTACGAGAGCTCCGAACGGCTGGACTACGTGCCCGCACAGCTCAAGGTGGTCGAGACGCGCTGCGAGAAGTCCGCCTGCACCAAGTGCCAAGGACCGTTGGATACTGCGCCGGCGCCGGCACAGGTGAGCGAACAGGGTATCCCACTGCCGGGGTGTTGGCGTATGTGCTGATGGCCAAGTTCGGCTATCACCTGCCCTTGTACCGCATCGAGCAAGTCTTCACCCACCAGGGTGTTCCCATCGCCCGCACCAGCCTGTGCGACTGGGTGCTGCAATGCGGCGTGGCCCTCAAGCCGCTGAGCGACCGGCTGCTGGTGTTGCTCAAGCGGCGGCAGGCGGTGATTTTCTCCGACGACACCACTGTGGCGGTTCAAGACCGGGGCAAGACCCGCGAGACACGGTTCTGGATCTATGCCGGTCACTCCTCGTCGATCATCGTCTACGACCACACCGAGACGCGGGCGGGCAAGCACCCCAAGGGTAGGCTGGAGGACTGCAGCGGCTACCTGCAGGCGGACGCCTATGCGGGCTATGACTAGGTCTTCGCCGATGACAAGATCGCCAAAGTGGCCTGCTGGGCGCATGCGCGCAGGAAATTCTTCGAGATTGCCCGACAGGCCGAGCAGGGTAAGCGCATCAGTGCCCATGACGCCCTGGGCTTCATCGGTCAACTGTATGGCATCGAACAGGAGGCCAAAGACTTGGAACTGGATGCCGAGGGCATTCGTCCGCCCAGTCAGGAAAAAGCCCGGCCGATCCTGAGTCAGTTCAAGGACTGGCTGGAGGACCGCCTGCGCGAGTTGGCGCCCAAGTCACCTGCGGCCAAGGCCATCGGTTAGCCCTGAAAAACTGGCCGGCGTTGCAGTGCTACACCGAGGACGGTCGTTTGGAGATCAACAACAACTGTTCCGAGCGGGCCATCCGCCCGCTGGCAATCGGCCGCAAGAATTGGCTGTTTCTGGGCTCGCCCCGCGAGGGGCAGGCAGCGGCCACGGTGTTCAGCCTGATCCAGACCTGCAAGGCACTGCGCCTCAACCCGGAGGCCTACCTGAAGGACGTGCTCAACCGCCTGCCGACCACCAAGCAAAGAGATATCGGCAGTCTGCTACCGCATAACTGGAAACCAGCCGCCGCATAAACTTCAGCCATAAGCCGCTCCGCGGCTACCCGACAAGACTGTCGTCCGCCGGACGGTTACGGTCATAACGACAAGCCTCAAATCCCCCAGAAATCAGCCTCGATTAAACCAGCTTCTCGGGGATCCAGCTATCTCGATTGCGGCACGAATCTCAGTGCCCACGCCGCCTCCAGAGTTTTTGCAGGGCCGACTAAAGAACGACTCTCTGGAGCATGAAAGTTCGAAATATGAGGCGATTCAATCCATCGGACAACACAGTTAGGGCAAGCAAGGTAGTTGCGATTACCGAAAGAGCGAAACCGTATCCGTAGAAGGACGGACCCAGCACTTGGGTAGCCCCAGTCAGGGCCGTGTTGGTACAGAAAAAGAACATTCCGAGCTTCAACATGGCACGTTGTAAATCCAGGTACGAGAGGAAGTTCAGAAGAGCCAGCAGCATCACCTGTACGCTAACAGCCACAACGTCAACGTTCAGCAGAATACGATATAAGTTCGGTATACCAAACAGGTCCAGCAGTTGAGGACCCGTGGCAAATATTACAATAACAGACATACCCTGAATCTTTAGAATCTCCTTCAATCCACGCCTAACTGAGTCGACCATATCATCTCTAAGCGCAGTGATTTCAGCCAAAGAGGCCCCTCCCTCTAGTGAGTCAAAAAAAGCTTTATGCCTATCGGCAAAGTCGGTTTCTACACGCACTAGGAAAGAAGCCATGCCTGGAATAATGCAAAGGTATGCCAAAAAAATTGGTAAGTCGTATATGTCGGAAACACGCAGGGGGCCAATTACAGGAACGCTAGTATGCGGGTTCCACCAGAAAATGAACTTGTCCACCCACATCCCCATTGAAAAAAATGCGCTGATCAGTGCCAAGCGCGGATAGAACGCACTTGGCCCCAGGAAATCAATTCGTATCAACTGATCAGCCGGAAAGCGGCGAAATACTAACAATAGTAAATAAAAAAACAATAATAACTGTCCAATTAAATACCCAGCCAGCAGCCCTTCGAGTCCTTCGTTCCGAAATCCAAACGCTGAGACGACTGATGTACTGTACCCGAGAAGAAAGCCAACTAAAACCCGCATGTATTCCCTTATTGCCGACACTATACTCATGACGATCCACGTCCCGGAGAGTACCACGACGCCACTGATCATCTCAAGGCGATATAGCAGTGATTCCTCTAAGATCAAAAATGTTGCCAGCGACGCAAGAATTCCGCTGATCAGAAAAACAAATGTAAGAACACCGGTTACATTGGCAGCAATCTCTGACTCATTTTTCTTAAAAATTTCGTCAGCGAGAAAGCGGGTAAAAGTAAGTTGGACGGGGCTAGTAACAATGAAGGATGATACAATAAGATAAGTTACTGAGACTTGAAATTGTTGCATGCAAGTTCCGGCACTACGCGCATCGAGCCGAATCAGTCCGATGGCAAAAACACCGCATATGGATAGTACCCAGGGGCCAGCGCTGATTAGCCCGGCATAACCATAGGCCTTCACAACTCCGAGATAGGTGCCGCTTTCCAGAAGCTTACGCAGTTCGAACCCAATTCCGGCCATTTAATCCCCCAAAGCGGCCTGATAGACCTCTCCATATGCGCCAAGAAACCGGGGCTCAGAGTAATAGCGTTCTACTCTTTCGATAGCGGTACGTTGCGCCGCCTTCCACCGAGTCTCATCGGTAAGGAGCGCGATCGCTGCTTCGGCGGTGGCTTCCGGGTCAGCGATTGGCACGACACTTCCTGCACTGCCCAAGGCCTTGTCTTCAGCAGTGTTACCCTCGATGATCTCTCGGCATGCGCCGACATTGGTCGTTAACACGGGAACGCCGGTGGCAAACGCTTCCAACAACACTAAAGGGAACGCCTCACTAATCGAAGTCAGGACCAACAGCCCCAACTGCGGGAAAATAGTATCCAGATCCTGGAATCCTAAGAAACGAACATTAGCCTCTAGCCCTAGATTGGCAACCAACTGACGACACTCGTCCCCGTATTTCGGATCTTCCGCTTCCGGACCGATAAGCCAGCCCTCCGCGGCCGGCAGTCGGGTTGCAACGACGCGCATAGCCCTGATGAAAGTTTTGATGTCCTTGATCGGCACCATACGCCCTATCAAGCCTAAAACCATAGGAATCTTCTCTGGCCGCTTTGAGCGAAGCGCGACATAATTTGTAAGGTTTATGCCATTCGGAATAACGTGTGTGCGCTCATCTGCAGCGCCGTCCTTCACTTGGCGGCGCCGATTTCCTTCGTGACAACTCAGGATGGGATTTGCTTCACTGTACACAAAACGACTCAGTCCCTCGAAATGACGAATCCACATGTAGCGATGTTCTTGCATCCCGTGCGGTGGAGGATCGCTAAACAAATCGTCGCAGTCTTCAATGTACGAGGACTGCAAATCAATTTTACGCTCCTTCGAATAGATTCCATGCTCGGTGAGCATAAACGGGATTTCCTGCAACTGCTTTAACACAACCGCGAGAAACCCAGCGTAGCCATTGCTCACCGAATGAACGACTCTACCTCGCGGAATTGAGGCCGCTCCCCGCGCTAGCTTCAAGAGCGGCGCGTGCATCATGCGAACAGTCCAAAAGTAGTCGGCGAAGCTCGCATGACGGCATTTTGATTCGGAATACCGTTGGCAAATAAAGTGCCATGCAGAGTTGCTGAAGTAAAAGTCGGCAATGGCGCGTCCCTTGGGGTTGGCTAGTTCACGAAGAAAATGTCCGATAACAGGTGCGGTGCAAAAATCTCCTTTGGAGCGAAACCAATCATGAAGGTGTTCGACGACAGCAAAGTTATCGACATTCCCACTTCGCTCTCTAGGAGTCTCGAATTCCTCGTTACCCCACAAATAGAAGCACTGCAAGTGAGTGACATTATCTGGCAATCTGAAGCGAAGGCCACTATAGCTCTCTTCGGTCGAACCTAAAAAGATCAGAGAGAACGTAAATTGAGGAAGTCCTGAAATCAATTGGTGAACCCAATGCGAAACGCCGCCATTCATAAATGGATAGGTGCCTTCAAGAACCAAGGTAATATCAGCGATCGGATTGCTGCCTTTCATTTTTCGCCCCTCACCGGGTAACAGTATCCGGAAGCAGCTGAGAGTTGTGGTTGCCAACTGGATATTACTGAATCAAAACTACTCCTACGCTCTGTTAGCATATTCATTTTTTGCGCAATCTCCCTTATATAGGGTTGTATCTTGCGCTCGTCACTACCAAATCTTTGTGAGTTTGAGAATGCCAAATAGGCGTGATCTAATTCACCCTGGAGTAATAAAATTCGTCCCAATTGAAAATAAAGACCTGATGACATTGAGAAGTGTTGTAGGCCAACCAGAGCGATTTGTCGAGCTCGCTCCAGAAGGAAGTTGGCAGCCTCACCTTCAGCCAAACCCGCGTAAACGAGTTCCCAATACGCGTTAACCAATCCCTGATGCAACATGGCATGGTTAGCCTCTTGAACTGGAGACGAAATTTTAGAATTCAGCCAATCTATCCTGTTATAAAGCGCCTTCTCGCGTCGACTCAGCAGAGCATAGGCCAACAGTCTGATATCTTCGGCCGGATCCTTTAAGGCGCGCCGCAGTAAACTTACGGCGCTCTTGTTGTCTAATTTCATGGTGAAAATTACTGCGGCGAGTCTACCGGTGGGCTCCTCACAGCGTGACAATATTCCAACTAGATTCGCTGAGTCGAGCTCTTGCCTGCCCTGGCGTGTACCCGCAAGAACTGGTTCAAGTTCCGGCCGTGGGTAACGATCAATGAAAACTTCCACCGCTTCAGAGCTCGCCCGTTGCCTTGATGACAATAGCAACACTACAGCTGTCCCGAACATTCCTAGAATGGAAAGAAAGAAGGCGACGCTGAAAAAAGGTAGTACGCCCATTAACAGCGAAGGGCGATAGTTAGAAGGAAGAAGACCCAACATTCCCAAGCTAAACAGAACCGCGGCAACGCCATGCTCGAGAAGGATTGCCTGAGTATACGCAAGTCTCGCTTGCGGAGTTTCAAGCAATGCGGAGACCGCTTGAGCATCCAGGTACAGCGCCGCAATTGCCATCAATAGCGGTGCCCAGCTAAAGGGCGGGGCACCTCTTTTGACACGGTTTGCCCAGGCCATCATATTTCTTTAGTCTTAAATAGCTGTCGTGGGTGCGGCGTTTGCGTCAAGGCTCAGCAAAGGGTTTGCGCAGACAGCCATCAGTTAGTTTTGTCCTAAACCTTCACTACCGGCCTCATCGCTGGCAAAGGCCCAAACGACGGGCGCGTAGCCCTCGGCGTTAAATGTTGCGACCCCTGATCCATCAACCGACCCTAGATCACTCGGACTGATCGTCCAAGAATGGGAGTAGCCGTCAATTGACGGAACCACTCGTGAAACCAGCTCCCATGTCCAACTGCCATCCGACCCCGCGTAACGTAACAAACGTCCATTTTCAATTACGAAATCTGCGCAGGTTTGTGGAGTACTTCCAGTCCACCAACAAGCATGAGCGGAATTGCCCGTTGAAATAAAGACGCGGTAAAAAGAAAATGGTAACAAGAACTTCGCTCGATAGGTGAGGCTCGTCGAACTTCTTACGACTGTCGCCTCCAAGAGGGGGTTACCGTCAGGGAGTGGCAAGGTTGTGACTGTCACGATATTACTCTGCTCAGTTGACCGCCCGCGCATGTCTCTCGCCGACAAGGAGAAGTGCATGGTCGTATCTGGCATCAAGCCGCCGACCCGAACGCGATGGGTCGAAGCGGGTAAGGAGAGGATCTTCTCCCCATCGGCATAAATGTCAAAGGCGATTACCGCTGGACTGAAGAATTCCCATGACTCAGGCTCGCCCCATGACAACTCAGTACTGGTAAAATCTGTTGATTCCGCGAGCAGATTCGGCGATCGTCGGGGAGACGACCACCAAAGTCTCGAAACCGGGGCTCCATCAGAGACCTCGATGCCCGTGCCAAATACTAGCGCCTGCTCATTCTCCCAAAAGAGTGATTCAGGCACACTATCGTAAGGATTCTCCATCACGTCATCGGTAACATAAACATAACCGGAGTGACGCAATTGGCTCAACTGAATAACTGACGCCATTTGTTCCAACGATGCTCCATAAATGATGTGCCAGAACTTATAGGGATCCTGAGGCACCCAATCAGGCTCGCGGTAGTTCAACGCAGAATTGGGGTCGCTCCCAACGTAAGCTGCGTAACTGCTTTCGAATGTCAAAAGAACGTCAGCGGCGTCTTCGTAGCATTGGGGAACCGTGGTGCCAGGATTGACTACGGTGAGCGCCCCCGGGTGATTCTCCTTCTCATAGTGGTTGAGGTGTCGATACAGTTCGACCCAGTCCTCAGAATCCTCTGTTGGGCCACAAGCATTCTGGCCTTGATCGAAGAAAATTCCGTCGATATCTGACCCATAAAACTCATACCACGCCGAGATATCCCTTTGCGCTTGCGCCATCCAGTCCGCAGCCGAATTAGTCCCCAAGCGAGTCGTAAGGCCAGTGGTACCGAAATAGCCCGTATCGACGTATCCCAATACCCGAATCCCTGACGAATGCGCGCGACGAATAACCGCAGTCCAGTAGTCGGTAGGTCGATAATCGGGCCCATTGAGAACATTGGCCACTACAATTCCGACCTTGCCGGGCGCGGATTCAATAATGCGGTCCCACGCTCGAGGATCCTGCATTGGATGAACATAAGCCGGCACAGCCAATTGTTGTCCCTCTCCTTGACCAATTGAAGAAGAGGCGCTACCCAAAAGCAGGACAATAATCATAAGTATCCCGCCGAAAGCCCAGAATAGCAGTCGATTGGATAGAGAGTACGAATGAATAGTCATAGCGACCTCCAAACCCACAAGCGGGAGAATTGCCCCGGACGACTTCCCAACATTACGGCCATCGGGCGTCACGCTTATCAAAGAATACATCCCTGGATAAAGGTCTATTCGCAGACCATATCGCGTAATGAATCCTGCAAACTAAAACGTGGAGCCCAGCCAGTGAGTTCTCTCAGCTTAGTGAAATCCCCCACTTGGCTTGCAACTTCAACCTGCTGCTTAAAGGTAGGGTCCTGATGAATCGAGACATGAAGCCCAATAAGGTCAATAAAACTTTCTACTATAGTTCGAATCGAAACGGCGACTCCCGAAGCCACATTAAACGGATGCCCCCACACATCATCGCACTCGACAAGTGCCACGTAGGCTCGAACAGCGTCTCTAACATCCACAAAATCTCGCTCGGAATCCAAATTCCCCACCGAAAGCACACCACCGCGCTGATTTGCTTGAATGTTTCTAAGCCGGGCCAAGAAATCAGCTGGCGCAAGTCCCAAGGGAAGCCCCGGTCCAATGAGATTGAATGGACGGACGACGGTTACCGGTAACCTGTATTGGTAGAAATACGTGAATGCGGCCAATTCGGCCGCAGCCTTGCTCGCACCATACGAAGCAACCGGCCTAAGCGGCGCAATTTCTTTGACTGGGGACTCCCGGTGCTCGGTCACTCCATACACAGAAGCACTTGAGACATGAAGTATCCTAGGCTTAACATCGAGCGACGCAGCTGCCTCCATTAGGTTACGTGTGGCACCCAAATTCACTTCGAAGCATCGATTGGCGTCCCGTCCGCCATACCCTGCCAAATGAAAAATAATCTCTGGCCCATTCCCCGCCAACAGCCGATCTATGTCCACCCGCTCTCGAAGATCCGCGTTTACGTAAGAAATATTATATGGCAGTTGGGCGCCAGGGCACTTATCCGTTACCGTGATTTGCGCTGACGGGAAATTCTCTATTAATTCCGGCAATAAGTACCTAGCAGTAAACGAGGTACCGCCTGTAACCAAAATATCCATCGATGTACTCACCCACCATTGCAATGCAGAAAATCCGAGCGCTTTTTGCAGAACCCATCCACGGCGAGATCGTAATCCTCAATTCGACCAATATCATACCACGTACACGGCTCCTCGTAGGTACAAACCTTTTCTCCTGCATCTTTTAGGCGAAGCATTAAGTCCGGCATCCCCAGAGCTTCTTCATATTCAATATACTTCAACGCCCTCGGTTCGAGAACGTTAATGCCCATACTCACTCGATAGTCAAACTCCGGCTTCTCAATGTAGCTATCCAAGAGGTGATGTCCATTAGTCTTAACTACGCCAAAGTCAATTTTCACCGTGCGTCGATGTACGGCGATAGTGGCTGCGGCATTTTCAGATTTATGAAAATCGCGTAGCTTTCTGTAATCGAGCGTCGTCAAAAGATCTCCATTCATCACAAGGAACGTATCATCCAATCCGTCAATCAGTTTTAGAGGGCCAGCCGTGGAAAGCTCCTTAGCCTCTCGAGAATAACTAATATCCAATCCAAAGCGTGAGCCGTCTAGACAAAAGGCTTCGAGCAACTCAGCCAAATAGGCGACCGCGAGCGTTACTTTCTCTACCCCGGCAGATTTAAGCTGACGAAGGACAACTTCAATAATTGGCATATCGCTGATAGGCATAAGCGGCTTGGGAAGAACCGTTGTATATGGGCGAAGGCGAGTACCCTTGCCGCCAGCCAGAATTACTGCATGCATGTTCACTCTCCTCTGTAAAGCATTGAAGTCAAAGTACCTTTAAACAAGATAGATATGCATCCAAAAAAACACACTGATGTTCTCCTGACTTGGATAGAGCCGACACTTTGATATAAATTGGGTATTCCTTCCAGCTACGCTACGCACATCTCCGTCGCTACACACACACTAAGATCAAAGCAAGTTAAACTCCGAAGCAACTATGGACGCATAAAAACACTAGATTAGTTCTCAAGACAGCGTACAATTACGTATTAATTCGACTAAGAAAGTAACCGCATAGATGTTTACTCTTGGATTATTTTCTTTGCACGTATGGATACGTATTGTTTATTGAAAAGCAGGAAATATTATTTGGCTCGTGGGTACGTGAAAACCTTGCGGTCATCTATAGCAGCACTTAGGCGTTGTCACATAACTGTTACAATGTGAAGCTTGCGTCATGACTCATCGACTGACTTTCGCGCTGGTAAGCTAGTGTGACGTAGAAATGTATCATTTGAAGGGTACACAAGGAGTTACAAAAATATCGTTTAATCTTTTTTGGAGGGGACCCCCACAGTACCGTCACAATAAGCGGATACTCACGATGCTTGGTATCTAATCGAGTAAGGCTAGGCTTCCTTGCGTTGCTCAGCGTTGAGTCCAGATTGCGAGGCGGCTAGGTCATTGAAGCTCATGCGGAGGCAAGATGTGCGGGATAGTCGGATCAATAGCGCAGAGACAAATTGCACCCATTCTTGTAGAGGGACTACGTCGCTTGGAGTATAGGGGTTACGACTCCACCGGCATCGCGGTCCTGGATGCCAGGGGGCAGATTTGGCGCAAGCGCAGCGTGGGAAAGCTGAAGGAGCTGGAGCAGCGCATCGCGACCGATCCGGTTCCTCGCGGCGGCCTGGCGGGAATTGCCCACGCACGCTGGGCGACACATGGCGTACCGACAGAACGCAATGCGCACCCGCATCTGTCGCGGGCGTCGGTCGCCGTTGTGCACAATGGCATCATCGAGAACCATCACGAACTGCGTGTCCAGCTCCAGAACAGGGGCTTTGAATTCACGTCGGACACCGACACCGAGGTCATCGCGCACCAGATCCAGGACTTCCTCGAGCAGGGGCATACGCTCGAAGAGGCCGTGCGGGCTGCCACGAACCTGTTCTCCGGCAGTTATGCCATCGGGGTGATTGCCGTTCCCGAACCCGACCGTTTGGTCGCCGCCCGCTTCGGCAGTCCCCTGGTCATCGGCCTGGGCGAAGGGGAGAACTTCATGGCATCGGACGTGTTTGCCTTATTGCGGGAGACCCGCCGCTTCCTGTTTCTCGAGGATGGGGACATCGCCGTGCTCACGCGCGAAGGCGTGGAAGTCCATGATCAGGCCGGCATTCCGACCAGTCGCCCGGTCAAGGAGGTGAACCTGCATGCCGATGCCTGCGAACATGCCGGGCATAGCCATTACATGCACAAGGAAATCCACGAGCAACCGGGAGCCGTGACGCAAACCCTGAACGGTCGCTTGAACGAAGCGGGTCTTCTGGATGTGGCCTTTGAAGCCAGCGCCTGGGAGGCTCTTAGACGAACCCGCGGCGTGCATATCGTTGCCTGCGGCACCAGCTACCACGCGGGCCTGATTGCGCGCCACTGGATCGAAGCCATGGCCAGAATCCCGTGCACGGTGGAAGTCGCCAGCGAGTACCGTTACCGTGATCTGGTGGTGCCACCGGGCACCTTGTTCGTCAGCATCTCCCAGTCGGGCGAAACCGCCGACACGCTGGCCGCGCTTTCCCTGGCCAAGCGGTTGGGGTACGTGCACACTCTGGCTCTGTGCAACGTGGCCGAAAGCTCGCTGGTGCGAGCTTCGGCTTCTTCCCTCATGACCCAAGCCGGGCCGGAAATCGGGGTTGCATCCACAAAGGCTTTCACCACGCAGTTGACCGGCCTGGCGCTGTTGGTCCTCGCTCTTTGTCGATTCCGGCCCGGCCACCCGGGCCTGATGGAGCGGTTAGCCTCCGCCGCCTTGCGTCAGTTGCGTACACAGATCGTCACCGCGTTGCGCCTGGAGACTGCGATCCGGCAATGGGCACAACGCATCGCCTTGTGCGAACACGCGATCTATTTGGGGCGCGGAGCGATGTACCCGGTGGCCATGGAAGGCGCGTTGAAGCTGAAGGAGATTTCCTATATCCATGCCGAGTGCTTTGCGGCTGGCGAACTCAAGCACGGGCCGCTCGCCCTGGTGGATGAACGTATGCCGGTCATCGCCCTCGCACCCAACAACAGACTGGCGGAGAAGCTGAATTCCAACCTGGCGGAGGTTCGCGCCCGCGGTGGGCAGATCTTTGTGCTGGCGAGTCGGGAAACGGATTTGAGCGGCTTGACTGGCATCGAGGTCATCCGGCTCCCTGAAGTCGATGAGTTGACCGCCCCCATCGTGTACAGCATTCCCTTGCAGCTTCTGGCGTACCACGTGGCCCTGTTGCGCGGCACCGATCTCGATCAGCCGCGGAATCTCGCTAAGTCCGTCACCGTCGAGTAAGCAGAGCGATGAGCTTTTCAGTCGTCGTCAGCGAAAACAGGTCCATGTGTCGTGAATACAGGTTCGGAAAGAGCGGCCGTTTCAGCCATCCGGCATCACCATGGTTCCATCCATCGCAGTGCCGGCCTGCTGTTCGCATTTTTTGACGACCCCGAGTCGGCCCGGGACACGGCCGACATCCTGAGAGCGATGAATCTGGATGTTGCACAAGTTGGCTGTCAATTGGTCATTATTTGCTAATGGCCGTGAGCCCTGCATACCCCGCACTTCAGTAAGGCAGTGTTTTAGGATTACTTATTTATATATCAATTTTATGAGGTGGCAATTATGTCTCAAAAAATTACCGGGAAAAGGGTCCTGGTTACTGGCGCCGGCGGTTTTATTGGCAGTCACCTGACTGAAGCGTTGGTGAAGGAGGGAGCAAGCGTAAAAGCTTTAGTTACATATAACTCAAGAAACGATTGGGGGCAACTGGAGCGCCTTCCAGAAAGCATAAGATCCCAGATCGAAGTGTATGCTGGAAATATTCGTGACCCTTACTTCGTAGATCGCATAACAAAGGGAGCCGAAATAGTTTTTCACTTGGCAGCACTCATTCCAATACCTTACTCCTATCTTGCGCCAGCAGAATATGTAGAAACCAATGTACGGGGCACACTTCACGTCTTGGAAGCATGTAGGAAGAATGGTGTTGCTCGACTGCTACATACGTCAACAAGTGAAACTTATGGTACAGCTCTGTATACACCTATCGATGAGAAACATCCACTACAGGGGCAATCACCATATTCCGCCAGCAAAATAGGCGCGGACAAGCTTGCCGAATCCTATTGGCGATCTTTTGAATTACCGGTGGTGATTGTCCGACCCTTTAATACCTATGGTCCACGACAGTCAGCTCGTGCATTTCTCCCAACCATACTCACGCAAGCGCTTAGCGGTAATACTGTCAGGACTGGTTCTCTGGAGCCAGTTAGAGACATGAACTATGTGGGAGACACCGTACGTGGATTTATACTCGCAGCAACAGCCTCGGATGTCGAAGGCCTGACCTTGAATCTTGGGAGTGGGACTGGGGTAACCATGGGTGAATTGATGAATGTCGCGTTCCAGATTTTAGGGCGTTCGCCGACAGTAGAAGTTGAAAGCACTCGACTTCGGCCGCGTAATAGTGAGGTCTATGAATTAATCGCTAATGCAGACCTTGCACGAAAGACGATAGGATGGGAAAGCCTTACAAGTCTGGAAATGGGCCTGAAAAAGACCATGGAGTGGATAGCGGGGAATATGTCTGACTATAAGCCACAGATATACAACGTTTGAGCCAACATTTTTGGTCTATACCAATTCGTGTGGAAGTGCAGGGCAATCGTATGAATGAAGACGGTGATTTTAATTGACAATAAGTAGTCGTCTCTGGAAAAACTCTGCAGGTTGCGTAAGCACTGAGATTTCTGCCGAAATTGATTATCCGTCCGGCAAAGTAATCTGTGAGGCAATGAGGTAAGCGTGCAGGATAGTGTCCACTTATTTTCTTGGCGGACACTATGGCCGAATACACTATTACTCCGGCCGCAATAAAGCGCACAGGTTTCTGACCTAACTGACTGAAACTACAAAATTACCGACCGAGCATCGGTTCGGATAATAGTGGCCGGAGTAATAAGCGCACCCGGCGGCAGCACAGCGCCGAATTAAAATGGCAGGTGGTGGATGCTTGCAGAGAGCCCGAGGCCTCAGTTGCCGGGGTGGCGCGCGATGACAAAACCATCACCAAACAGAATCCGAAGCGCCGGCCGCTGCCGCCCGAGTTACCGCGCCGGGAGATCCACTACCAGCCAGATTCCACGCATTGTGCCTGCGGCTGTGAACTGAAGCGGATCGCCGAGAAGCTGGACTAAACCCCCGGCACTTTCAGCGTCGAGCGCCACATCCGCGGCAAGTGTGTCTGCCTTCACTGCGAAACGCTGGTCCAGGTGCCGGCGCCGGCCCATGTCATCGACAAGGGGCTACCGACCACCGGTCTTCTGGCCCAGGTGCTAGTGGCTAAGGCCATCCTCTCCGGCCTGATCAAACCCATTTTTTGGCTCGATTTTCTGCGATGGGTGTCTGCACTATCCGCGGAAATTCTTGGTCGGGATGTCGATTCGAACTCCGATCGGAATGCTTTCGCGGTCTGAGTTTTGCAGGTCCGACTGTATATTATTTGTCCACACCCTCTTAACCGTCGATCCAATTTTACGCGGCCGGTTCTGAAAGGAGATGAGTAACTTCCCAATCAGTCAACTTCTGCCCGTGACTTTGCTTTGTCAACCTCGACGGATGGTTGAATCGGCGTACTGGGAATTTTGAGCGTAGCTGTAATCTCGGCCAATAGGGATTCCGGGCACTGTTCGGGGGTCAAACACCATGTAACACTTGAAACGAGCGTCGAACTGGCAGACAGCGAGTCGAGAATGCCATTTCTGCTCAAAAAACTTGCAAGAGCCTGCTCGTCTGTAAAATGTAAGAGGCGAATAAGGATCTGACAACCGTCGTATCTTTTGATACACCACACCTCATCCGATCCGCGTCCACCGCCAAGCAATTTCCCACAGGCATCATCCTGATTATGGGGGGGCACGGTTATAGCGATTATGGCTGACGGCAACTTGAATTCTCTTAACTCATAGTCGGCTCGCCGGATGGCTGTATCAAGCGTTTGTATGGAGCATTCGCTTAGGGAAAATATCGAGTTCCGACGCCTAATCAGGTCTCCAATGCGTCCACCAAGTACCGCGAGTAAGGTTAAGGTCTGGTGGTTAAAGTCGAATAAGGACATTTCGTTAATGACGATCACTGCCCAAATTTTGTCGTCCACATCGATCAGGGGCACGATAGATAAAGTACCGTCCACAGTATCGTAATGGTCTGGTTGGATACTTACGACTTGGCGCGTTCTAAGTACTTCGCGCAATAAGTGATTCGTTGGCCAAACCGGACGAGGGTTGCCGAAGCAGGCCATGGCTGGATGCATTAGTTGGCCTTTGATATTGATTGAATACAAAGCGGCAGATCGTGTGCTGGTGTGGAAGCAGAAGAAATCCAGAATTGGCATGGCGATTCCTTCGAGAGGAGGGCCTTTCGCTAACGAAAATGTGAGAATTCGGGACTGAAGCTCCTGGAGCGACTTGCGCAGGCTCATGAAGCGCCCTCCAAGTTTCCGTTCTAACTGGGCGTGCGAACTTTTCAATAGCTGATAAAGTGGAACGAACTCATTCATTCGCGCGTTTTGCCGCGAGTATTTGATCTGAAGCGCATGCATGCGTCTCTCGTAAATCTCATGAAATTCGCCACAAATGAATATGATGAGAAGCATGCCGATGGCTAGCGAAGAAAGAGAATGTTTAGTCGGCTCCCAATAGCCAATATAGAGGCCGATTTCATAGGCTGTGGCGAGAAGCAATAGGCTGACTGTACCGTGGTTTGTGCCGTAACGAAGCGCCAACAACAGAAGAGGAAGAAGTACCCAAGGAAATGGCGCGTCAATGAAAAATGGATCGGACGGGGTAATTAGGATTCCTACAGTTGGTATGGCGCTGGTCAGAAGCAAGTTTTCAGCCCAGGCCTTTGTAGTCGATGAAGTAGGTATTTCTGTCCGCATTTTTCATTTACCGTTTGCTAAGCGCTCGGAATGAAAAGGAGAGTTTAGTATGTGAATTCGAGACTTTGGAAACGTGCTCTAATTTCTGAAGCTAAGGTTAGAATATTGCCGGTTCCGCCAAACGGTGGCATGTCGCCGGATAATATGTGTGAGATTGACATCGGATCGCACCTACGAGATTTTTTGCCACGACACCCCAGCGCATTGAGTATTTGTTGATCCACCCCCAACCAAAGCGCGTATTTCCCTCGACTTGACCGCTGTTTCTATTAAGCCATAACTAGCGCGTTGTGAGTTACTTAGGGTGATTTCCAGGCGCACGGCTAAAATACTTTACCCGAGAGATGCGCCTCTTAAAGTCAACAATTCAGTCTCATCTCAATTGGCCCTTCATGAGTTTATTGCGGTAAATCAGCAGCACGCTGCGCAATAGTGTTATCACCCTTGTCAGGGTCGAACCTACCCCCGGGCTACTGAAGTCCGGGGGGGCAACGAATTAAATAATATGTTACAGTTTATTTAGCCTAACTTATGCCCAGATTAGCAATAGATTTTGGCGTAACATTAATGTATTTCAAATGCAATCATAAGTTGATTTTTTGGTAAAACAATACGTGGTTATACGGTGTATTTGAGCTTTGCCCGGTCCGAGGTATTTGTTGACTGCAATCGTCTAAGTAGGGCTGCTATGTTTCTTCGCAGAACGTTGGATGTCCATAAAAGACATGGCTAAGCAATTGAAGAATTGAGTTAGGTTGGTTCATGGTGAGGAGGTCGTTGCATGAGCTGATAAATATTTGACAGCTCAATAAGATAGCACTGTGGTGCCGCATAATGCAGATCAGAGGTTGCGTAGGTGTGACTACGCGGGCACTTTTGAAAGGTGCTCCAATATAGCTTAGTAAGGCCCTAGAGTTATTTCGGACGTCGCGGTATCAGTAAAACTGCTTATGACAACATGTGGCTCTTGGGGCACGATTGAGTCTAACCCCATTGTGATAATAGAGTTTCGGGGCTATGTGGCAAGATGAAAGCATTGGGAGTTTGGGGGGCGATGTGGTGTGGGTTCTTACGTGCCCTCCTCCTTGAACGTTTTAAGAAATTGGAGGAGTCATATCGGTCTCCCCGCCCACGCACTCGAGTCCCTGACTGTGTTGGACGCTGAGTTCACGGGTATTTGGGGTTTGATAGTGCGTAGAAATGCGCATTGCCCTATTCGGCGGATGAACATTACGTGGGAACATGGGCTAGCTTCGAACATTAACCTGTCGCGTGTTTGCCTTTAGCGGGCACCCGTGCCGGAGTAGCTTTAAGGAAAGTCGCACAATGGGTCCGAAAATGGATCCCGCGGCGAATGACGCCGGAAACCCGCTTTACGGCGACTGATTAAATCGACAACGACGGGTTGCCGATTATGACGGTGCGCACCAGCACCGCAGGAATCGCGGATGAATTCCGGGATTTCGTGAGCGCTTGAGCATGTGCCAGGGTGCATGGGCATCCCGGTATGCCACCGATGGAAGGGTGTTGGTTCGAGCGAGGCTTAGGCTTTGTGAACTGACATGATTCGCCCTGCAACACACGTGACTTCTAACACGCCGCCCCAGAATGCCTTGGGATTGCCCCCCTGCGCCTTGCTCGTGGTAGACGCCAGCGCGCGGATCAGGCTCTGCAACGAAGCGGCCGCCCGAATGCTCGGCGCGGTCGGCGCGGCTATCGTTGGGGAGCCAGCTGCGCAATTACTGCCGGATATTCCCTGGGCGGAATTGCTGCACCGCGGCGGCGCGCGGAGTTGCGAGGTTCGCGTAGAGGGATCTCCTGCTGCGGCGCTGACCGCCATTTGCGAGGCGCAGCAATGGGATGGGCAGCCGGCGCTGATGATCGAGCTGCGCTCGAGGATTGGTGGCGAAACGGCACCTCCTGGCCCGGACCTGGAGCGTTTTCAGGCGCGGGCGGAGCGCAGCGACAACGGCGTGTGCGTCACGGACCGGGAGGGCCGGATCGTTTATGCCAATACCGTCTTGGCGCTGCAGACCGGATACGCCCTGACCGAAATCATTGGCAGCACCCCGCGCCTTTTCCGTTCCGGAGAACATCCGCCAGCTTTCTACGCCAAGCTGTGGGAAACCCTGGAACAGGGGCGGGAGTTCTGCGCCGTGTTCATTAACCGGCGTAAGAGCGGGGAACTTTACTACGAGAAAAAGCGCATCAGGCCGTTCATCGGCCCCAATAACCGAGTGACCCACTATGTGGCGACAGGCCGGGATATCAGCCAGAACCTGCTGGTCCTGGAGAAGCTGGAGTACCTGGCGAACCACGACAGCCTGACGGGGCTGCCCAACCGCTCCCTGTTCCGCGACCGGCTCCACCGCGAATTCATTCACGCAGGTCGTTATGGCGGCGGGTTCGCGGTTTGCTATGTGGATGTGGATCAACTCAAGCCGATCAATGACCTGTACGGCCATGCCGCAGGGGATTCGCTCTTGCTCGGCGTGAGTCGAACCCTCAGCGGGCACCTGCGCAAGGAGGATACGGTGGCGCGCCTGGGCGGCGATGAGTTCGGGTTGATCCTCAAGGACGTTGCCACCGTCGAGGGCGTCCGCAAGGTGCTCTCCGGATTGATGCGCACATTCAAGTCACCTCAATGCTGCGAAGCTGACCTGATTCATGCGTCCATGTCGGTGAGCATCGGGGTGGCACTGTTTCCGCGCGACGGAGGGGATGAGGTCAGCCTGATGACGCGAGCAGACCAGGCCATGTACCGTGCGAAGGCATCCGGCGGCGGCCGGTTCCGCTTTTTCAGCCGGAGGCTGGACGCGCGGAAATGCCCGGCACCGGGTGTGTCCGACGAGATGGCGGAAAGCAGCGGGCCGAGCCGCCGCAGGCTTGGGCTGGCCAAAGACTCCCTCAACCCGGACCTGCTGTATTACCTGAATCTGATCGATTCCTCTGTGTGACGGACACGGGTGATTGCGTCCGGCCCGATTTGGGCTACGCGGGGCAGGGCGTCGGGCAGTGTTCGGTGAGCCCTGCCGCCTCTAACCGGAACACTGAGCCCGTTCTGCTCCCGCGCAGGCCGCCAATGGGAGGGTGATACAGTAGGCGGGGCCTTCGTGGCGGTTGGGTTCGGTCCAGAATTCGCCGCCCTGAGCCGTGATGAGGGCGCGATGGAGGGCAAGCTCTAGTCCCACCTTGCCCGATTTGAATGAATAGTGCGGCTTGAACAGGGTGCGTATGGTGTTATCGTCCAGGGGCGCGCTCCGGTGCTGGATCGTGATCTGTCCACACATGCCGTCGGCGGACGGCGTGACGGAGACCACCACATCCCTTGGGGCAGCATCCGTTTCGGAAGCGGGCGGGGCGCGCAGTCGTATCAGGGCATGCAGGCTTCGCTCCAGCCATACCCGGTTGGCCATGACGGTCCCCACAATTCCAAGGGATGTCACCGACACTTGCAGTGCGTCAAGCGTCTCCTTCTCCCGCAACTTGACGACGGCATCTTGTGCGAGTTGCCCTAGGTCGCAGCATTCCATGCCGGGCGGCTCGATGGGAATTCCTTCGGAGAAATCCTTGAACATCCGTCCCGCGCGCCGGATTTCCCGGATGACTTGCTCCAGGGCGTGCTCGAACGTGTCGCGGTCGGTCACCTTGCTGCGCAGTAAACGCATGGCGACGCTGGCATAGGTTCCCGCCGCTGCCAACGGTTGGTTCAGGTCGTGCGCCATGGCCGAGACCGTGAGGTTCGCCACGTTATGGGCGAGGGCTGCGTCGAGGCCGATCTGGCTGGCCAGGGCGTCCGCCTCGCCCCGCTTTTTCGCCGTCAGGTCGATGCCGAGCCCAAACCAGAAGCGCACGCCGCCGCCGGGTTCGAGCACAGGGACCACATCGACGCCAAACCAGCGCATCGCGCCACTGCGGTCGCGCAGTCGCAGTTCGCGCGCGAAAGGTGCGCCGCTGGGCGCTGCATCCATCCACTGTTCGACCGTTTTGGCCTCATCGTCCCGACTGATCAGGTCCAGCCAGTTAAGCCGCGCCTTTTCTCCCAGCGCGCTACGGCAATATTCGGAAAATGGCCGGTTAGCGTAGAAGCAGTTCCCCTTGGCGTCGCACAACCAAGCCAAGTGAGGCAAAGATTCGATCGCGGCGTATAGGAAGTCGCCGCACTCAATTGCAGTATCAGCAATGACATTTTGCATATGCAGGAACTCGATGCCCCGGCCAATGCGTCCGGGAGCGCTCAATGAATACGTGCCTGGACCAAAAAACATGGGGCTTGTGACATCCCTGTGCCGCACCCATACCAGGCAAGTCATTAACCCTGCCCAATACCTTAACTCACCGGCGCTGGGTCAGGCATCAATTACACAATAGACCGATTCGGTTCGAAAAACATCTGGCGCGAGTTCCTTGCACCGCGGCCTCTGGCGCCAATCTCCCGATTGCTGTGACGACGCCTGTCAGCCTGGGGGCGGACAAATTCAGGAAGTATTCAATCCGCGCATTATTAATACAGCGCCACTGTTGTCGGGTTAGTTTTATGCACTTGTTTATAACCCTTGTGGCAGGTATTAAATACCCATCTTTCTTAGAGGAAACCCGTAATAGTACGGATACAGGCGGGACGCCGGAGCCTGGCAATTGGTTTGCGGCGAGGTCAGGAATTCATGCACTCTTGCCCTGGTTGAGGCGGGATGCGTCGCTGGGATTCAGCAGGCCCAGATCGCAGATCATCAACACCAGTTGGGGCAGGCTCTCGGCTTCCATTTTTTCCATCAGGTGTCCGCGGTGCACCTCGACGGTACGCGAACTGATTCCAAGGGAATTGGCGATTTGCTTGGATGACAGCCCGTGGCCTACCAGCAGCATGATCTCCTTCTCGCGCGCGGTGAGGCTGTCATAGCGCTCCTTCAGTGATCTCCGAGCCCGGCGGCTTTCCTGGCACACTTGGGCGCTGGCGAGGGCATTGCGGACCTGGGCGAGCAATTCCTCCGGCTCATAGGGCTTCTGTATGAAGTCCACGGCGCCGGAAAGGAAGGCTTGCCGGGTGGTGGGTACGTCGCCGTGGCCGGAGATGAAGACAATAGGTATCTCGATGCCGTGTTCAACCAGCCAGTGCTGTGCCTCCAGCCCGGACATGCCGGTAAGGCGCACGTCCATCACCACGCAACCGGCCATGCCGCTGAGGCAGTGGGTCAGGAAGGCTTCAGCCGAATGATAGACCTTGGTTTCGATGCCTTCGACCCGGAACAGCCAGGCCAGGGCGCGGCATAGCTCAGGATCGTCATCAACTATGTAGACATACGGTGTTTCGGCGTTCATGGCGTGGTGTCTGCTTGTGCGGCAAAAAGGCGCGTTACGGCAATCCGCACCGTTCTGCGTGAATGGCAGGGAATCCTTGAATTTTTTAAGTGTAAATTGGGTCAAGTGCGATATCATAACAATAGTAAAAACACTTATACGGTAGCCGGGGCCAGTTTAGGTGATCAGGTGACTGGGGCAGGGCGTTTCTTTGAGTCTTTGCTGTCAGGGCCCCGCGCTTCGCCGCTCCGGCGTGTCTGGCGCCGTTTCCGCGTTTTGCCGCGGCGGAGTGCGCGCGCACTAATTTGGATACTATAGCGCACCGTTTCCGCGAGGGCCCTTTTGCATTCGGCGTGGCCATGACGATTGCTGCCGCGACGGATCGAGGTCCGCTTTGCACCGCATTATCGGTTTCGCAGGGTCTGCGCCCAGTCAGCGGGGATTTATGCCATGGTTCCGGTTTCTAGCCAGATACTGCCGATGACGGGCCAGGGGCGTTTGGAGCCCGAGTCGCCGCGCCATTTCCTCCAGCTCCTGACGGGATTCGGCATCGCCTGCGCGCTGACGGCGGAGCTGGGCGACCTGCTTTCGATTGCGGCCACCTTCACTTCGTTCAGGCCGGCGGCGGGGCTCCTGTGGGCAGCGCTGATCTGCTTCCCGGTTCGGCGCTGGCCGACACTCATCGTCACGGCTCTCATAGCCATCCTTGCCGTCCGTTCCGGCTTGCACGGGGTGGCCTTGGGCTGGGAGTCCGGCTTTTTCATGTTCGACGCCCTGGGCGCCGTCGCCGGGGCGTCTCTTTTGCGGCTGCGCAGCGTCGAGCGCTTCGTTTTCGACAGCCTGAAGGGTGTCATCCAATTCGCGGCTGTATCCGTGCTGGTTACCTTTGCCCTGACCGCCCCGCTCGCGGCGGCCTTGCTGCACATCGCTCAGGCCGCGCCGTTCCCTGAAACCTGGCTGCGACTCGGCCTGGCGGATTGGTCGGGAATCTGGTTCACGGCGCCCTGGGCCCTATCGCTTGTCTCCAACTGGCAGGCTGCGCGTTCCAGCCGGCTTTTGCGCCAACCGGTGGAGGCCGTCTGTCTGGTGGCATCCCTGAGCCTGACGGCCTATGGCCTGTACTTCGGAAAGTTCGGCTGGCTGAGCATGAATTTCGTGCTGATGCTCTGGCTGCTGTGGGCGGCGGTGCGATTCGGAACCGAGGGGGTTACTCTTGCCGCCATGATTATGGCGGCATTTGCCGCACGCTCCGTGGCTTTGGGGGTCGGGCCTTTTGTGTTGCCCGGGAGCTCTTTGGAGGACGCAGAGCTGCGTGTGCTTCTCTATCCCGGCGTCGCCAGCCTGGTGTTCCAGTCGATGGCCGGGATTCTCGCGGAACGTGGCCGAGCGCTTGCCGCACTGCGCGAATGGAATGCGAACCTCGACCGGCTCGCCAGCGAGCGGGCGCTGCAATTGGAAAGCGCCTTGGCGGCCATGAGCGATGCGGTGTGCATCTTCGACGCGGATGGCCGGGTCGCGCATTGCAACGACGCATTTCTCCAGTTCCATGGGTTTTGTCACCGCTCGCAGGCCGGAACGACTTTGACGGATTACACCGATTTGCTGGAAGCACGTACGCCGCAGGAGACTGTCCTGCCTTCGGATGATTGGCCCGCGGCGCGGGCGCTCAGAGGGGAAAGCGGCTTCGACGAAGAGTTGCAGGTAACCCGCAAAGGCAGCGGCGAAAGCTGGTTCGCCAGCTTCAATTTTGCGCCCATAAGGGGAAAGGGCGGGGAAATTGCCGGCGCTGTGCTGACCGGCCGCGATGTCTCCGAGCGTCGGAGGCGCGTGCAGGCCCTGCGCAAACTGTCGCTGGCGGTGGAACAGAGTTCCAATTCCGTCATCATCACCGACCTGGCGGGCCACATCGAGTTCGTGAACGAGACCTTCGTGCGCAACTCCGGGTACACACGGGAAGAGGCGTTGGGCAAGACTCCCAGCTTGGTCAACTCGGGTCTGACGCCACCGGAAACGTTCGCGGCCATGTGGGAAAGCCTACGGCAGGGCCGAGTATGGACCGGGGAGTTCACCAACCGCGCCAAGGATGGGCGCATTTATACGGACGCCGTCTCCGTCTGGCCATTGCGGCAGCCCGACGGCCGAATCACCCATTATGTCGCCGAGCAGATCGACATCACCCGGCAAAAGCTGGAGCGGGCGGAGCTGGAGATATACCGTCAGGGCCTGGAAAAATTGGTGGAGGAGCGCACCGCCGCACTGCAAACGGCGCTGCACGATCTGGAAGCCAGCGAGGAAAATGCCCGGCGCGTGATGGAGTGGGTTTCCGCCATCATCCTTATCGCCGATCATGCGGGACGATTCGTCTATGCCAACCCGGCCGGCCTGCTCGCCCTGGGGTATTCCCTGGACGAACTGCACGGCATGCAAATCGCCGAACTGGTGGGGGACGGCGACCGCCCGGAATTGTATGCATACCTGGCGGCCATGGAGCGCGGGGAGAACCAGGTACGCACCTGGACCCTGAAGCACAAGGACGGACGCGAGATTCCTTTCCAGCTTAATACCCAGCAGCTTCCCGACAGCCGCTATATCGCCATCGGTTACGACCGTTCCCGGGAACTGGCGGCGGAACTGCAACTGCGTCTGGCCGCCAGCGTGTTCGAGAACTCCTGCGAGGGCATCCTGATTACCGACGCCGAAGGCACCATCATCGACGTCAATCAGGCTTTCGTTTCGCTCACCGGCTATTCCCGGTACGAAGCCATCGGCCAGAACGCCCGCTTGCTCAGTTCCGGTCGTCACGATAAGGCCTTCTTCAGTGCCATGCGCGAATCGTGCCGGGAGCGGGGATACTGGGTCGGTGAATTATGGAACCGCTGCAAGGATGGCCGCGTCGTACGCCACATGATGACCATCAGCGCCGTGCAGGAGGCGGGCCATATCTCGCGGCTCATCGGCCTTTTCACCGACATCACGGAGAAAGCCGAGGCCGAATTGCGCTTGCAGCAGAGCGAGGAAAGGCTGCGCCTGACCACCGAGTCCCTGGGAATCGGTCTTTGGTACTGGAAGCCGCGCGACGGCGTGCTGGAGGGCAACAAGCGCTGCTGGCGCCTGTTTGGACACGACGCTGGCTGGAGACCCCGGTTCAAGGACATCCTCAAGGCGATCCATCCGAAGGACCGGCGCCAGGTGGGCAGGGAACTGCTGCAGTCGACACGGTCGGCGCGAACCTTCAACCAGGAGTTCCGTGTGCTCAGGTCCAACGGCACGGTTGTCTGGCTCAGCGCTATGGGCACGACCTATTGCAACAGCCTGGGTCCCGAGATTCAGATGATGGGTATCTGCATGGACATCAGCGGGCGCAAGTCCGCTGAGATCCTCCTGAAGACACAACACGAATCCCTGGAGGCCAGCGACCGGCAGAAGGACGCCTTCATCGCCATGCTGTCCCACGAGATCCGCAATCCGCTGGCGGCGATCAATAATGCTATGGCGGTGCTGCGCCGCTCGGCCAAGCAGGACCCGACCGTGCAATGGACCGAGCATACGGTGACCGGCCAGTTGCAACAGCTCAACCGCCTGGTGGGCGATCTGCTGGATGTGTCGCGCATCGCCCAGGGCAAGCTGGAATTCAAGCGCAGCCGGTTTGCTGCCAGCGAGCTCATGCAGCAGGCGGTGGCCATCAGCCAGCCAGTGATCGACCGCCTGGGCCAGCGCCTGCACATTCATGCCGTTATCGAGGGCCTCTACCTGGAAGGCGATATGGCGCGACTGGTTCAAGTATTCGACAACCTGCTGCAGAATGCCGCCAAATACACGCCGGCCCACGGCGAAATCTGGGTGCGCGCCGAGGCTGTGGAAGGTGAGTTCGTGCTGAGCGTCCGTGATAGCGGCATCGGCATAGAAGCGGAATTGCTGCCGCGCATCTTCGAGCCCTTTGTTCAAGGCAAACACCTGCCTGACCACGCCGATTCCGGCATGGGGATCGGTCTGGCGCTGGCGAAGCGTCTGGTGCAACTGCATGGCGGCAGCATTCGCGCCGAAAGTCCGGGGCCGGGGCAGGGCAGCACGGTTACTGTGCACCTGCCCCTGGCTGGCCAGCGTACCACGCCGAGGCGTCAGCCCGCGCTCGTTACCCCGTGTCCGACCGAGGAAAGCCGGGCACTTAAGGTCCTGGTGGTGGACGATATCCCGTCCGTAGCCGATTCCTTCGGCATGCTGCTCGAACTGATTGGTCACCAGGTCCGAATCGCCAACAGCGGTGGCGAAGCCGTGCAGCGGGTGCAGGAGAGCAGGCCGGACGTGGTCTTCCTCGATATCGGCCTGCCGGATATGACCGGCTTCGACGCATTCAGCAGGATACGGGAGCTGCCTGGCGGCGCCGACCTGCCGGTGGTTGCGCTCACCGGTTTCGGTCAGGCGCAGGATCTCAAACGCACCGCGGAAGCGGGGTTCTTTGGTCATCTGGTCAAGCCTGCCGACCCGGACGAGGTGGAAGCTCTGCTGCGCGGGCTGGGAGGCAAGCCCTTGGAAGAATTTGAAAAAATGTAAGGCTATGTTTGCGGTGACCGTTGCAGCATGTCCGTTTCCCTCCACCTGTCAGGGGGATGGTAGGGTGGGGGGGCACCTTGACCGCTGCAGTGAAATTCGATTTGGCTTCTTCGTCCGGGCGTTCTACCCCCCCATCCTCGCGTTCCCCCTGCGAGGGGGAATGAGCGAGGACACCGAACGTTAACAATTTCTCGGCCATTTCCTTGCCTCGCGGGTTCACTTAAAGCCGGGGCTGTTCTTCACGGGCAAATCGCGGAAAATAGGAAGCCGCAGCCGTCTCGCGACAGCGGGAACCGCCGCCGCGGCGCCTTCGGGCGATGTGCCCGATGCGGCGTAAGCGGCACGTCTTATTGCACCGATGAGGAAGCTGATCCCATGTCGACTATTCATCACGCGCTCGTCCTGAATCTCCACCAACCACCCGGCAACCTGGAGTTTCTGCTGGACCATAACCCATGGGAGGCCAAGGAGATCCTGTATGCCTACGACCGGATTCCAAGGTCGCTCTGGGGTTACGAGGATGTGGGCCGCGTGCACCTGTCCTTGTCCGGCACCTTACTCGAGACCCTCTCCAGCCCCGAATTCCAGCAACGGGTCTATGGCATGGTCGATTGCGGCTCCCTGCTCTGGCAACTGCAGAATCAGAGCATCATCGAGATTCTGGGAACCGGTTATTACCATCCCGTGCTGCCCCTGATTCCGGTGGTGGACCGCGAAGATCATCTTCACCGCTGGCAGGGCGTCGCCAAGCACCTGTTCTGGCGCGAGCAATTCAACGGATTCTGGCCGCCCGAGATGGGCTTTTCCATGGAGCTGATTCCGCTGCTGCAACAGGCGGGTTACCGCTATGTGCTGGTGGACAGCGAACACGTGGAACCGGTTTCGCCCATGCGCTGGGAGGAATTGCGCTACCGCCCGCATATCGCCCGCCACGGCGACGCCGAGATCGTGGTGATCGTGCGCGACCGGGATTTGTCCGACGCCCAGGAGTCCGGCATGGAGTTCGGCTGGTTCGAGAACGAACTGATCGAACGCACCCGCTGGTGCGATTTCGAGCCCCTGGTGACCACCTGCACCGACGGCGAGAACGGGGGCTGGTTCCGCAACACCACCGAGGGCAGTAACTTCTGGACCTGCTTCTATCTCGAGTTGATGAACCAGGCTCGCGGCGGCGGCCGTATCCGGCCCACCTTCATCAGCGACTACATCGAACGCCACGGCGTACACAGCGAAGTGCGCGTGCGAGAGGGGGCCTGGAACACCGGTTGGCATCATGGGCGCGATTTCACCCAATGGACGGGCTCGCAACTGCAGAAGGACGCACTGGCCCGGCTGCATGCCGTGAGTGCGACATTTCACCGGCTGCGGGAGGGGGCGATTGCCGGAGAAGATCACGACCCGGCGGACTGGCACGCGCTGACCGAGGCGCAGTGGCGCCTGCTACGGGCGGAGACCAGCTGCAATTTCTATTGGGGCGAGGAATGGGTGCACCGCGCTCACACGGACCTCGATGCGGTGGAGACAGCGCTGCAGCCTTTGCTTGCAAGGCCACAGCCGGAAAGATCCTTACCCACTTAGGCCTGTGACCGATGGGGGCTTACTCTGGACGGGGTTAGTTCACAAATTTGACAATCGTCAAAATTGTGCGTTTCAGGCTGTCACGAGATATTCACAGAATCTGTGGATAACTTGGTGCAAAAGCCGTCTGCAAACGCGCTAAGTGTACGCCCCGGCTAGCATTTGGTTTTCCCTGGTCAAGTTTTTTACAATTAAAAATATCCTATATTTCATTGGCTTGTGTAAGTATTTGAGGCAAAGTGAGTGTGGCATTTGCCGCAGATCGCCCACAATTGCGATCCGGTGGATATCCTCGCGGGAATTTGCCGGTGTCAAGGCTTCGGTGCTGGGCCAGCAGGGCACGGCTTGAGTCTTTTTGCGCGGCCTCGAACCGGTCGAATGACAGCCGTGCGGCCGCGCCAAGTCGACCTCGGTTGCTCCCGGTGGCGGCTGCCCGCATGGTTTTGAAACGACTGAAAGGTTCTTATGGCAAACGGTTCCGACAGACAGGCAGTTCCGCATGGCATCCTGCCTCGCGCAATCCACTGGTTCGATCGCAACGTGTTGGATCTCGGCCGCCAGATGCGCTGGAGTTACGTGCCGCCGCTCATGGTCTACATGGCGGCCGGCGTTTCCGGCCTGACCGGCATCGTCGGGACCTTCTTCGTCAAGGAGTACCTGGGGCTGTCCGCCGAGTTCCTGGCCGCCCTCAGTTTCTGGGCCATGCTGCCCTGGACCCTGAAGATGCCCCTGGGCCACCTGGTGGATCTCATCTGGAGGCACAAGGCTGGCTTGATTTATCTCGGCGCCGGCCTCATCGCCGCCAGCCTGATGATCATGATTGGCCTGCTCTCTGACCCGGCGGGCATGCGCGAGACCCTGTCGGCGGAAACCTGGTATGTGCTGGCCGTGCTGCTGGCGCCGGCGGGCTATGTGATCCAGGACACGGTGGCGGATGCCATGACCGTGGAGGCGGTGCCCCGATTTGACGAACAGGGCAGGGCCCGCAGCGAAGAGGACATCCGGCTGAGCCACACCACCATGCAGACCCTTGGCCGGGTCGCCATCATCGGCGGTACGCTGCTAGTGGCCATCGCCAACGTGTATCTGTTTGCGGGGGTGGAGAGCATGGGCGCGGCGCAGAAGGCGGCGATCTACCTGCAGATCTACCGGCTGGCCCTGGTGATTCCGCTGGTGTCGGTGCTGGGCGTGGTGATGGCGGCGCTGATGCGGGCCAGCGCGGCCCGGCGCCTGGCGGCGCAGGGTCTGGAGTTCGACGAGATCGACCGCGCCCTGGGGCTGGTCGTGGCCGAGCCTACCGCCCCCAATCCTTGGATACTGGGGGGCGGGGCGGCCTTCGTGCTGTTTTCTCTGGCCATGGGTCTGTCGGCGTTTCCCTTCAACGAGGAGGTGGTGTTCGCCGGTTCCCTGGCCATCGTGTTGTTCCTCATGCGGCGCCTGACCCTGGATTTGCCCGATGGCGCCCGGCATAGCCTGTACGGCACGGCCCTGGTGATCTTCGCCTTCCGCGCCATGCCTTCTCCGGGCCCCGGCTCCAGTTGGTGGATGATCGACGTGCTCGGCTTCGACCAGCAGTTCCTGGCTCAGTTGTCCCTCATCGCCAGTTCCCTGACGCTGGTCGGCATGTTCCTGTTCCGCCGTTTCATGGCGGAGCGGCCCATTACCCGCATCATCGTGGTGCTGACCATCGCCTCGACGGTGCTGTTCCTGCCCAACATCGCCATGTATTACGGATTTCATCACTGGACCGCTGCGCATACCGGCGGCGTGGTGGATGCCCGCTTTATCGCCCTGGTGGATACAGCGCTGGAATCGCCCCTGGGGCAGATCGCGATGATTCCCATGCTGGCCTGGATCGCCAACTCCGCTCCGGCGCAACTCAAGGCCACCTATTTCGCGGTGATGGCGGCTTTCACCAACCTGGCGCTAGCCTTGGCGCAGTTGCTCACCAAGCATCTGAACGCACTGTTCACCGTCAGCCGCGAACTGCGCGATCCGGTCACCGGCAGCGTGGCGGCGCCGGCGGATTACAGCGAGCTGGGCGCGCTCTTCATCACCGTCACCGTCATCGGGCTGCTGATCCCCCTCCTGGCGGTGTATCTGGTGGAGCGCCGGATGCCGGTTTCCGAGTCTCAGGCTTCGTAGCCAAAAGCATCGACGTAGGGCCGCAGCCTTGCGCCGATCGTTTCGAACGCATGCGCGTAGCGCCGCCAGCGGCCTACGGAGGAGGAATAAAGGGGCTGGGCCACCTGGCTGAAGCTCGGACTGTTGACGTACTTGCGTGCCGCCTGCTTATGGAACTCGGCCACCGCCGGGTCCCAAGGCAGTTGCAGGAATTCGAACACCCGCCGGAAGCTGGGCTCGAAGTCCGTCACCGCGTCCTCGTAGCGCAATTCCAGATAGGGCACACTGAGCCGCTCGCGCATGAGCAGCCACCAGTCGAGCATCAAGGCGTAGAAGTCCGCGATTCCCTGCCAGGTAAACAGATGCACGGTGGAGGGCGTGGGGATCATGGTCTGCATGAAGCAGCTCAGGCAGACATCGCGCGGGTCGCGCATGACGAATACGACCTTGGCGTCCGGAAAGACGCAGTTGAGCAGGCCCAGATCGATGGTGTTCATGGTGGTCTTGTCCACCAGGTGTTGGCCGCTCAGCTTCTCCCCGTACAGGCCTCGGGCCAGCTTCCAGTAATGGGCGCGAAGGTGGCGAATGCCGTCCCGATCCAAGGCCCGCAACTGATCCGCCAGGCTGCCTGAACACGGGTTCATGCGGCGCAGTTCGTCGCCGAGGGAACTCAGCAGGCTGCTCTCGTCGGCCACCAGCACCCGCGGGTGTGCGGCCAGGACTTCCTGGGTCAGGGTAGTGCCGGAACGCATGAATCCCAGCACGAAGCTCGGCGCCGGCACATCCCCGGCCAGGTCTGCGGTGGACCAGCGGCGCAGCAGCGCCGGGTCGAAGCCGGCCCTGTAGCTTTCGATCATGCGTGACACCAGGCCCGCATCCTGGCGCCGGACCTCCGGCAATCGGGCGGACAGCTCGGCGGCCGCATGCAAATGGGCAAAAACCTGATCGTATTCGCCCAGCTTGTCCAGGATGTTCGCCAGCTCCTTGTGTGCCCTAAAGGCTTCTTCCGGCGACAGGCGTCCCTGCAGCACCTTTTCCAGCCTGTTCCGGGCGGGTTCGTGGAGCTTTTCAGCCGCTTCGAGCGTGGCCAGCAGGATCTGCAGGGTTGCCGAGTCCGGCGCCAACCTGATCGCTTGCCGGGCCGCCGTCAGGGCTTGCGTGCTTAGATTGAGGCGCAGGCAGGAGACGGCGAGCAACTGGTAGCCGCGGACCTCGGCGGGATTGATCTGCACCGCTGTCCGGGCCAGATCCCGCGCGCCGGCGTAGTCGGTCCAGTATTGCAACTGGTCGGCCAGGTTCAGGGTCAGACTGACGTCGCGGGTCTTGCGGGCTTTCTTGGCCAGCAACTGGCCGGACTGGCGGAGTTGCGCGACCCCTTCCTCGCGCCGCCCCAGCCAGCATAGCGACTGCCCCAGGGCCGCCAGGGCCTGCGGATTCCTGTCATCCTGCACGACAGCCTCCGCAAAGCAACGCACCGCCTCTTCGAAATTGCGCGCCTGCACGGCGGCCTGGCCCCGCTGCATGGGGCTGGAGGGAATGGAAAACTGCGGTGCTTGAGATGACATAGGGACGTCCCGGATTAAGTCGGCATTGCGCAAAGTCAGCAAGAAAAATGCCTCCCCGGCAAATCAAGCCTGTAGCGCGCCAGCGTGGTTCGTTTGGATGGGAAATGGCGCATTGGCTGTGGCATTTCACGCGAATTCGTCCCGCCGCCGTCGCCCGCTCACCGCACGAAGGCTGAGACGCCGCCTCAGGAATCGTGTAAAATCGCGGATTTTTATTAGCCAAAACAATCAGCTATGCGTGAATTGAACCCGCTCTACAACCAGATCAAGGACTTGAAGGCTCGCCACGAGGGCCTTAGGGGGTATCTTTGACTTCGAAACCAAGCAGGAGCGCCTCACCGAAGTCCTGAGGGAACTGGAAGACCCCAAGATCTGGGATAACCCGGAAAAGGCCCAGGCCCTGGGGAAGGAGCGCGGCCAACTGGAGCAGGTGGTCAACACCCTGTTGAAGCTGCAGCAGGGCATCGCCGATGCCGAGGAACTGCTGGAGCTGGCCGTGGCGGAGGACGACGAGGATACGGTGGAGACCGTGGCGGCCGATCTCGAAGCATATGAGAAGGATGTCGCCGGGCTGGAATTCCGCCGCATGTTCTCCGGCGAGATGGACCCCAACAATGCCTTCCTGGATATCCAGGCCGGGTCCGGCGGCACCGAGGCCCAGGACTGGGCGGAAATGCTGTTGCGCATGTATCTGCGCTGGGGTGAGCGGCGCGGCTTCAAGACTGAGCTGATGGAAGTCTCCGCCGGCGAAGTGGCCGGCATCAAGAGCGCCACCGTCAAGTTCGAGGGTGAATACGCGTTCGGCTGGCTGCGCACGGAGACCGGCGTGCACCGCCTGGTGCGCAAGTCCCCCTTCGATTCCGGCAACCGGCGGCATACCTCGTTTTCCTCGGTGTTCGTCTCGCCCGAGATCGACGACAACGTGGACATCGAGATCAATCCGGCAGATTTGCGGGTGGATGTCTACCGCGCCAGCGGCGCCGGCGGCCAGCACGTGAACCGGACCGAGTCCGCGGTGCGCATCACCCATATGCCCACCAACATCGTGGTGCAGTGCCAGAGCGACCGCTCCCAGCACAAGAACCGCGATACCGCCATGAAGCAGCTGAAATCCAAGCTGTACGAGTTGGAGATGCTCAAGCGCAGCGCCGCCCAGCAGGCCCTGGAGGACACCAAGTCCGACATCGGCTGGGGCAGCCAGATCCGCTCCTATGTGTTGGATGACTCCCGTATCAAGGATCTCCGCACCGAGGTGGAGACCCGCAATCCACAGCCGGTGCTGGACGGCGACCTGGACATGTTTATCGAGGCGAGCCTGAAGGCGGGCCTGTGAGTGCCCTCAGGGTTACAGGCGATCTTTAAGGGACGTTGAGGGGGCTTGCTGGCGGCAGCCCCCCATCCCAGCTATCCCCCTCCCAGCAGGTGGATTATGGTGGGGTGGCGCATGAACCGGCCACAAAGCCGCCTCGCCCAACTCTCCAACCCATTCAATCAATCAAGATAAAGAGCGATGTCTGAACAACTGGACGAGAACAAACTGATCGCGCAGCGGCGCGAGAAACTGGCGGCCCTGCGCGAGGGCGTGGCCTTCCCCAATGATTTCCGCCGCGATGGCCTGGCGGAAGAGCTGCATCGCCGCTTTGGCGAGACGGACGCGGAACAGCTGGAAAGCGCGCCAGTCACCGTGAGACTGGCGGGCCGACTGATGGCCAAGCGCCTCATGGGCAAGGCCAGCTTCGCGCAGATCCAGGACATGTCCGGGCGCATCCAGTTGTTCCTGCAGCGCGACGCCCTGCCCGAGGGTGTCTACGAAGCCTTCAAGACCTGGGACATCGGCGACATCATCGCCGTGGAAGGCACGGTGTTCCGCACCAAGACCGGGGAGCTCTCGGTGAAGGCCTCCACGGTGCGCCTGCTGACCAAGTCCCTGCGGCCCCTGCCGGAGAAGTTCCACGGCCTCACCGATCAGGAAATCCGCTACCGCCAGCGCTATGTGGACCTGATCATGACCGAGGAATCGCGCCAGGTGTTCCGCCTGCGCAGCGCCATCGTCGCCTATGTGCGCCAGTTCCTCACCGCCCGCGACTTCATGGAAGTCGAAACGCCCATGATGCAGGCCATCCCCGGCGGCGCGCGCGCCAAGCCCTTTGTCACCCACCACAACGCCCTGGACATGGAATTGTTCCTGCGCATCGCGCCGGAGCTCTACCTCAAGCGTCTGGTGGTGGGCGGTTTCGAGCGGGTGTTCGAGATCAACCGCAGTTTTCGCAATGAAGGCCTCTCCACTCGGCACAATCCCGAGTTCACCATGTTGGAGTTCTACCAGGCCTACGCGGATTACCGCGAGCTGATGGACCTGACCGAGGAACTGCTGCGCGGGCTGGCCCGGGATGTGCTCGGCTCCATGCAGGTCAGCTATCAGGAGAAAGTCTACGATCTGGAGACCCCCTTCCGGCGCATGACCCTGCTGGAGTCTGTGCTGCACTTCAACCCGGACCTGAACTTGGACAATCTGGCCAGCCGCGAGGCCGCGGCGCAGGTGGCCCAGCGCCTGGGCATTCCGGTCAAGGCCGGCGATGGCCTGGGCAAGATCCAGACGGAGATATTCGAGAAGACCGTGGAGCACCGCCTGGAAGAGCCTACCTTCATCACCGAGTACCCGGCCGAGGTGTCGCCCCTGGCGCGGCGTAATGACGCCAATCCCTTCGTTACCGACCGATTTGAGTTCTTCGTGGCTGGCCGCGAGCTGGCCAACGGCTTCTCCGAGCTGAACGACGCCGAGGACCAGGCGGAGCGCTTCCGCAAGCAGGTGGAGGACAAGGACGCGGGCGACGAGGAGGCCATGCACTACGACGCCGATTACGTGCGCGCCCTGGAATATGGCCTGCCGCCCACGGCGGGCGAGGGCATCGGCATCGACCGCCTGGTGATGTTCCTGACTGATTCGCCCTCCATCCGCGATGTCATCCTGTTCCCGCATATGCGCAAGGAAGTGTGATCCGCCGGGCGACGCATTGAAGGGTGGCGCTTGGGGTGCTAGCTTGATGGGGTCGGAAGCGGGAGCTAATACCCGCAACTTCCTGGGCACACACGGCTAGGCACGGGCGCGCATGGGCATACTGGACGAGATCAAGAAAGAGGCGGAGCGGCTTCGCAAGGCCCAGGAGGCGGAGGATGCCCTACGCAGCGTTCAGGAGCGCAACGACGCCCAGGGCTTGCGCGAGCGCATGGTGCGTATCCAGCGCTATCTGTTCGAACTGGTGGACCATCTGGAGGTGGTGGGCTGGCCGGTGGATGCGGTGTACAGCGTGCCCGGCGTCGGCGATGTGTCCTTCAGTCAGGGGAATTACCGCATCTTTGTGGACAACGCCAGCGATCCCAAGAAGATCTCCCTGCGTTTCGACTGCCTGACGGCCGAATCCAGGCATTATTCCGTCACGCCCAGGGCGCTGGCCGATGATTTCCGCAAGTTCCTGCGCTCGGAGCAGGTGGCCTTCAGCGAGTCGCCCATTCGCAGCGGCGCCGAGGTGGAAGGGGCGCTGTTCGAGTGCCGATTGCGGGTGCTGGTGAGCCTATTGTTCGAGACCCAGGAAGAGAGCTTCGAGGTAGGCGTCACCACCCACAACTTCGAGGGCCTGGTGGACGTCAAGCTGCATTTCCCCTACCAGAAGATCGACGAGGACTGGCTGGACCAGTTGGGGCATTACGTCCTGCGCAAGGACCGACGTCTGAGCACCCTGGAAATTCCCGATGATGTGCGCCGCCAGCTGCGCCAGCGGCTGGAGGAGGATAACCGCCGCCGTCAGGCTGAGCAGGCCGAGCCGCGCAAGGAAGCCGGTTTCTTCGCCCGCCTGGGCAGCCTGCTGCGTCGCCCGGCGGAAAAATAGCGGCGGCGCCGGTGCAAGCCGCCGCCCTGGGTAAACGTCAGTCGTCGATCAGCTTGCCGTCCGCATCCACCAGCGGCACCTTGTACTTGCCGAGGATCTTGTTGATCTTGCGCTGATTGTCCTCGATCAGCTTGTTCAATTCCTCTTTGCGCTCCTTGTCCGGGATGCGCACGCCCATGGACATGGGGAATTCGAACTTCACGCCCTGCTCGGAATGCATGGGGATCACCTCGAAAGCGCCCTTGTTATGGGTTTCCAGGTAGCCTGCAATGGGGCCCCACACGATCGCCATGTCCAGCTTGCCGGATTTCAGCGCCTGCTCGACGCGCTCGGCGGTGCTGATGGTGGCGTCGGCATCCATGGACTGGAACGGTATCGAACCATCCAGCAGTTTGTGATTCAGCAGCCAGGTGGTGGCGGGTGAGCCGTCAAACATGGCCATCTTCAGCTTGGCCTTTTGCTTGTCGGACAGCTTGTCCAGATCCTCGGGGGATTCGATATCGTCCCAGCCGCGTTTTTTGGCGATGACCAGGGCATAGGTCGAGCGGTAATAGGGCTGGGTAGTGGCCGCCTGCTCGGCGCCGGTGGGCAGGCCGATGATAACATCGCACTTGTAACCCTTGCCCTTGCCCTCCTCGACCTCCGCCTTCAGGGTGTTGCGGATGAAGCCCATGCGCTGCGGAAACCAGGTGTATTCCAGCTCGAGGTCCAGTTCGTCGGCCAACAGTTCCGCGATCTTGTTTTCGAAACCCTCACCCTTCTGGTTGGAATAGGGCAGGTTGTTGGGGTCGGCGCAGACCTTGAAGGTCTTGCCCTCCCAGGCCTGGGAAGCCGGTGCGATGGCCAGGGCGGCGAGCAGGCCCAGCGCCCGGTGTTTGAACGAATTCGTCATGACGTTTCCTGTGTGAGTGTGCCTTGCGAGTCCCGGTTGGACCGCCGGTATTCTAAATTTATTCCTTCCCTGAAATGAAGAACGCCCCGGCCGATTGCTCGACCGGGGCGTCCCGAAGTCCTAACCTAGAGGTTCAGACTAGGGCAGAGCAAACACGGTGAACACACCGCCCAGCTTGGTGTGCGCGCCCAGGCTCTTGTAAGCGCCCACGGCGCCCAGACCTTCGCTCTCGCCTTCCAGGCCTGCGGCCATGCCCACGCCGGCCCAGCCGCCGATACCGGACAGCACGCCGATGTACTGCTTGCCTTTGTGCTCCCAGGTACTGACGTTGCCGATCACGCCGGACGGGGTCTTGAACTTGTACAGTTCAGCGCCGTTGTTGGCGTCGCGGATCTTCAGGTAGCCTTCCAGGGTGCCGTAGATCACGATGTCACCCGCGGTGGACACCATGCCGCTCCACAGGGAGAACGGCTCGTCAATGGCCCAGGCGATCTTGCCGGTGGTGGGATCCCATGCGGTGAAGGAACCCATGTTCAGGCGGTCGGGGGTCGGCTGACCGGTCTGCACATCCGCCTTCGCCGGGTAGATGCTCAGGGTGGCGCCCACGTACGGCTGGCCTGCGGTGTACTCAACCGCGAACGGCTCGTAGTCCATGCAGGTGTGGTTACCCGGGATGTAGATCAGCTTGCTTTTGGGAGAGAACGTGACCGGAGGCTCGTTCTTGCTGCCCATAGCCGAGGGGCAGATGCCCTTGCTGTTGTGGTCTTCGCCACCGGCCTGGGTGGAGTACTGGGTCTGCACCTGCGGACGGCCAGACTTCATGTCCACATGGGAAGCCCAGTTGACGGCCTTGTCGAACTTCTCGGCCACCAGCAGTTCGCCGGTCGCGCGGTCCAGGGTGTAGCCGAAGCCGTTGCGGTCGAAGTGGGTCAACAGCTTGCTGTGCTCGTTGCCGTTGGCGTCCTTCATGGGCAGATCGACCAGCGTCATTTCGTTGATGCCGTCGAAGTCCCACTCGTCGTGCGGGGTCATCTGGTAGACCCACTTGGCTTCGCCGGTGTCCACGTCACGAGCCCAAATGGTCATGGACCACTTGTTGTCGCCAGGACGCTGTACCGGGTTCCAGGTGGAGGGATTGCCGGAGCCGTAGTACATCAGGTTCAGTTGCGGATCATAGCTGTACCAGCCCCAAGTGGTGCCGCCGCCGATCTTCCACTGGTCGCCCTGCCAGGTCTTGAGGGAAGAGTCCTTGCCGACCGGGGCCATCTTGCCATCGGTCCAGGTCATGGTCTTTTCCGGGTTGATCTTCATCTCGGCGTCAGGACCGGTGCTGTAAGCCTTCCACGCCGGGCTGCCATTCTTGATGTTGTAGGCGGCGATGAAGCCGCGCACGCCGTACTCGCCGCCGGAGATACCGACGAAGACCTTGTCCTTCACCACCAGCGGAGCATTGGTGTTGGTCATGCCCTGCTTGGTGTCGCCGTTCTTCGCCTTCCAGACCACTTTGCCGGTCTTGGCATCCAGGGCCACCAGGGTTGCATCGCCCTGGGCCAGGAAGACCTTACCGTCGCCGTAGGCCAGACCGCGGTTGACCACGTCGCAGCACATCACGCCGATAACTTGCTGAGGATCGGTGCCTGCGTCAGGCGCATAGTTGTATTCCCAAACCACGCTCTGCGTGTCCTGGTTCAGCGCGTAAACCTTGTGGGGGAAGCCGGTGTGGATGTAGATCAGCCCATTGACAACCAGCGGACCGCCTTCGTGGCCGCGCAGCATGCCGGTGGAGAAGGTCCACTTGGGCTGCAGGTTCTTGGCGGTATCCTTGTTGATCTGGGTCAGGGGGCTGTAGCGGGTGCCGGCATAGTCCTTGCCCCAGGTAGCCCAGCTGCTGTTGTCCTGAGTTAGGGCCGCCACTTCAGCGTTCGCTTGGGACATCCCGGGTGCGGCCAGCATCGCAGCAACGGAGGATGCGAGCAGCCAACTTTTCACGGGTTTAATCATCTTTCTCCTCCTAATTAGTCCGCATCCGCGAACCAAATCGAATTTATGCCAATTAAGCCAAAAAGCTAGGACGGATTGGTGTTGTTATAAGGAAACTTTCCTGAAAACACGCCTGAAAATTCCCCGGACAATCCCGTCTGGGTGCGTAAATTGAATTATTTCAGGGCAAAAGTCAACACGGGGGCCGCCTGGATACAGGCTGCCGACAAGCTCGCCGCGGAAGGGATTTTGCCTGGGCTGCGCGCGATCGTGAACCAGGGCGGTCCGATGTTGCGAAAGCCACTCCTGCTTCGGGAATCACGTTGCCGAAAAGCCGCGCCGGGGCGACAATGCGGCCCTGCGCGCCGCGGGTCGGGAGGTTGCCAGGCGACGCGTCCAATCCTGTTAGCGACGATCTGCCCTGCCCGGTGTTCCCATGAAATCGATCATCCATGCAATCTGCGCCCTGTTCCTGCTCCTGGCATGCGCCGCCCACGCAGAGCAGCCGGCCATGACGCTCAAGGAGGTAGCGGACGGCATCTACGTGCATCAGGGGGTGCATGCGCTGCCGGACCGGCACAACCGCGGGGAGATCGCCAATATCGGCTTCATCCGCGGCGAGCGCTGTGTCGCGGTGGTGGACACGGGAGGCAGTCCCGCCCAGGGCAGGGTGCTGAAGGCGGCCATCGCAGCCCTGACCCCGGTGCCGGTCTGCTACGTGATCAACACCCATGTCCATCCCGACCATATATACGGCAATGCCGCCTTTCGCCAGCCCGGCGTCGTGTTCATTGGCCACCGCAAGCTGCCCCAGGCCATGGCGTCGCGCGCCCCCCATTACCTGGACATGGCCCAGCGCGAACTGGACAACGGCATGGGCAAGGATGACTTCGTGTTTCCGGATGAAACCGTGGATAGCACCCGCGAGCTGGACCTGGGCGGCCGCAAGCTGTTGTTGAGGGCTCACGGCACCGCGCACACGGACAACGATCTGAGCGTGTTCGACGAGAAAACCAAAACCCTGTGGGCCTCGGACCTGCTGTTCATGGGGCATATCCCGGTGGTGGACGGTAGCCTTCTGGGCTGGCTGAAGGAACTGGAGCAATTGCGCGGGCTGGACGCCCGCCTGGCCATCCCGGGACATGGTCCGGTGGCCACGGAGTGGCCCAAGGCGTCCGATGCCGAACTGGCCTACCTGAACATGTTGGCGAGCGAGATCCGCGCTGCGCTCAAGGCCGGCAAAACCATGGAGCAGGCCCTGGTGACCGTGGGGCAGTCGGCGCGCGGCCAGTGGGACTTGTTCGACGACTTCCACAAGCGCAATATTTCCACCGCTTTCGCCGAGCTGGAGTGGGAAGACGATTGAAGGCCCCCAGCATCCCCGCTGCAGGGACCAGGACCCTGACAGGCCGGGAGCACCAGCGAATTACGGCAGCCCCTATTAGACACGACAGACCGACACCCGAGAGGACTTTATGAATATCAGCTCCAATCCCAAGAGATTACGGTGGCCGGCCCTGGCCGGCTTGTTCCTGTTCGCGGGCCTGGCCCTGGCCGCATCCGAGGACGATGCCCTTTGGGACAGCACCCTCAAGCAGCAGTATTTCGGAGACCGTCCCATTGCCGAGTCTACTGACGTTATCGAACTGGTGGCGCCTTATCGCGCCGAGGACCCGGCCCTGGTGCCCATTTCCGTGAACGCCAAGATTGCGCAGTCCCCGGACAAATTCATCAAGGCCATTACCCTGATCATCGACAAGAACCCCGTGCCTTTCGCCGCCGCGTTCCACTTCACGCCGGAGAGCGGCAAGGCGGATGTGGCCATGCGCCTGCGTGTGAATGCGTACACCAATGTGCGCGCCATCGCCGAGACCAACGACGGCAAGCTCAGCATGTCCAAAGCCTTCGTCAAGGCCAGCGGCGGTTGCTCGGCGCCCATCGGAGCGGATCTGGATGCGGCCATGGCGCGGCTAGGCAAGATGAAGTTCAAGCTGGATGGGGACAAGGTGACGCCGCAGTCGCCCAATCTCACCCAGCTTCTCATCAGCCACCCGAATATCACCGGTATGCAGATGGATCAGATTTCCCGTATGGTCAAACCCGCTCACTACGTGGACGAGGTCAAGGTGAGCTTCGACGGTAAGCCGGTCATGACGGCGCAGACGGATATCGCGGTCAGCGCGGACCCCAATTTCCGCTTTTATTTCGTGCCGCAGAAGGCCGGGGAATTGAAGGCCGAGATAAAGGACAACCTGGGCAAGCAGTTCAGTTATACGCAGGCCGTTACTCCCTGATCAGCACGCTCATCTCCGAACGGAGTGCTCTTGAAAGGGCGGGCATGGCCCGCCCTTTCGCCGCGCCTGTCAGCGCAAAGCGCGGTTTTCCGGTCGTCTTGCGGCGGCCAGTGCGAAGTAAAGGCTGGAGCCTCGACCCAGCATGCTTTCAGCCCATACTCGTCCGCCGTGACGGTCGATGACACGCTTGACGATGGCCAGGCCGATACCGGTGCCCTCGAATTCATCCAGTCCGTGCAAGCGCTGGAACACGCCAAACAGCTTATCCACGTACTGCATGTCGAAGCCGACGCCATTGTCCTTTACACAGTACACGCTTACCTCGCCCTCTATGTTCCCGACTACCTCGATGACAGCCTCGGGACGCGGCGAGCTGAACTTGATGGCGTTGGAAAGCAGATTGGCAAAGACCTGGCGCAGCATCGCCCGGTCACCGCTGGCAGGCGGCAGGTCGCCCAGATGCAGGACGATGTTCCGCTCTGGAACGGCACTGCGCAGCTCATGGAAAACCTCCTGCGCGAGCGTCCGCATGTCGATAGGCGCAAACGTCATTTCGCGGCGCGAGGTGCGCGAGAACTGCAACAGGTCATCGATCAGGTCCGCCATCCGAGCCACATTGCCCCTCACGACGCTGATCAAGCGCCGGCCTTCAGCGTCCAGCTGCTGCGAATAATGTTTGGCCAACAGCCCTGAAAAGCCGTCGATGGCCCGCAAAGGTCCGCGCAAGTCATGGGATACGGAATAGGAGAAGGACTCCAGCTCGCTGTTGGCCACTTCCAGCTCGGTGGTGCGTTCGGCAACCCGTTGCTCGAGTTCCCGATTGAGCTCACGGACCTCGTCCTGCGCGCGATTCCGTTCGGTGAGGTCATAGGCCAGGCCGACGAATCCGGTAGTCCGGCCATCCTCATCGCGCAGCGCTGTCACTGACAGAAACACTGGCACACGGTTTCCATTCTTGCGGATAAAGGTCCATTCGCCCTCCTCAGGCAGGTTTTGGCGGGGGCGCGCAGCGAACACGTCGAATCCCGGCGAGACGGCCTCCCCCAGTTCCGCGGATAATTGCGACGCGCGCTCCTTGATCTCTTGTGGATCGTGCCAAAGCGCAGGGGTTTCCTTTCCAACGACTTCCACCGCGGCGTAGCCCAGCAGGCGCTCGGCGGCGGGGTTGAAACTGGTGACGACCCCCTCGGGCGTCGTGGAGATGATGACATGGGCGGCATTGTCCAGGATCGTCCGCTGCAGACGCGTCAGTCGCCGCAGTTGTTCTTCCCGGGTCTGGATGGCCTCCATCATGGCGTTGAAACTGCGTGCGAGACGGCTGATCTCGTCCCTGCCGGCGTCGGGCATACGCACGTTGTACTCACCTTGATTGCGGACCCGTTCCGCTGCCCGGGCCAGGGCTCTTACCGGCCGGATGAGGGTCCGTCTAAGCACCGTCAGTTGCCCTAGGGTTGCCAGTGCCAGAACCATCACGGCGGTACCGAAGATCCAGAGCGCCCTCTGCATCTGCTCCCTCACCTGGTTAAGGCTCATCGACAGGCGCAAACTCCCGCCTCGCGGCAGTTTCATCGCCAATTCGGCCTGTCGCCCGGCCACGTAGATTCCGGGCGATGTTTGGGGGGCGGCGCTGCGCTGGCTGCCGAAGCCGGCCAGCCGCCGGCCGTCTTCCAGCAGCAACTCCGCCGCCAGGATATGCGGATTGGCGCGCAGACCTTCGAGTATCTCCTGGGCTCGTAACGGATCTTCGAAGGCCACCGCCGACTCGGTGCCGACGGCGACCAGTTGCGCATACGGCTCCATGAGCTCCCGGACTCTGGCTTCGAGGGTCATATCCTGGTAGATGAGCAGGCCTCCGCCCACCAGCACGAAAACCAGCAGTGCCGATCCCCAAAGCACCAGCACAAGCTTTTTCCAGATGCTCAGTCGACTTGGCAAGGCATCACCTCAGGGTACGCAAGATTCCAGCCTCCAGGACCTGGTGCGACACTTCCAGCATCTTGGTTTGAATCAGCAGAGACGCAGAGCGCGCTTGGTCCAGGTTGATGCTCATTGAGACCCTATCTCCAACATTGAACTGGATGATTCCGCCCTCCATCAGAAAGTCGGGTGTATCTCCCACGGTGAGCACAGGCTGCCGCTTCAGCGCCGCCAGCGCCGCGCGCCGTCTGTCCTGTGCCTCATACGAGACATAGACGATCTGGCACGCAGGCAGTTCGTCCGGGGTGTCCGCGCGCAGCACCTCGAACGGCCGCCCCTGCTCGGCCCGCCCCTGCAGGGTCTTTTCCAGGACATCGCCGAAAGGATCGCGGCCCAGGACGCAGACATGCCAGGGCGAGCGCGCATCGGAAAACGCCGTGTCGGGCCAGGTGACGTAGTGTGCAAAGTTGCGCAGGAAGGCGGCCATCACCTTGCTTGGGCGTTCGGCAGCCGACTCCTGGCCCAGCGCAAGACTCGGGAGCAGCAGGCACAGCATGACCGCGCCCCACGCGCGGCCCCGCGCGCGCAGAGGCGCTTCCGCCCGGAGGCAGGCGCCTCCGTGTCTTTGCCGGTGTCTGGTCACGCCTGAGTTCCCGGTAAAGAGTGGTCGACTCCGAATCGCGTGCCGGCACCACCCGGATGGGTGCTCATTCCTCCTGGTCCGGGCGCCGCTGTAACCGGGCGGCAGACGTCGCCGGATTTCATGGGCTCGCCTTTCGGCTCAAAACGAGGCCGTGAACGATAGAAGAAACTCGCGCGGGCGGCCTCGCGTGCTCTGGGACGGCCGATACCGCTCATCGGCCAGGTTCTTGGCGGTCAGGTCCAGGCTCAAGCGGTGCCCGCCTACCTGCCACTGGTAGCCGACCATCGCGTTGACCAGCGCGTAGGTCTGATAGGCGGAGCCGGGCGTATCCGGGAGTAGCGTCTGGTCGAAGACGAGATTGACGCCTCCGGCGATGTAAATCCCTTTCATCCAGTCCTCGGTGAAGTTGTAACGGGTCCACAAATTGGCCAGGTGCGGTGCGCTCATCTGCAGGGGAGCGTCATGGAAGCGCGCCACATTCTTATAGTTCTGCTGGCCTGCGGAATCCAGGGTGTACGGATTCTGGGCCAGGATGGCATCGTCGTGGCCGCTGAACTCGGTGATCTTGGCGTCCATGTAGCTGTAGGAGCCATAGAGTTGCCAGTTCTCTGTCAGCGTCGCGGTGGCGTCAAGTTCGACGCCGCGGGAGCGCTGCTCGCCGCTCTGGACGTTGCTGATCACCACGGAGCCGGACGCGTTCGTGGTGGCCAGATCGTTGACGATGTTCTCGTTCTTGATGTCGAAGTAGCTGAGCGTGCCGGACAGGCGACCGCCGAACAGGCTGTACTTCACCCCGATGTCGTAGCCTTCGCCTTCGGTCGGTTTGGCGGGCGTTTGGGTGCCGTCCGGATTGTTGAGGAGTTGGGTGCCAGGGACAAAGGACTTGGCGTAGGACCCGAACAGCGAGAGCTCGGGTGTGAGTTTGTAAAGAATGCCGTACTGCGGTGTGAACGCGCTGGCATTGATCGCGGGCTGCAACTGCTCGGTGACGTAGTTGTTGAGCTGGCCCTCCGTCCAGGTTTCACGGCCACCCACCAGCACCAGCAGCCGGTCGTCGAAGAAACCGAAGGTGGCGCTGCCGTACAGGGACATGTCTGAATAATTGGAGGACTGGTTGGTCACGTTTTCAGTTAGCGCGGATTTTGGGATCGGCACGATGCGATTCCAGCTGGCGGGGTCTCGCAGGTCCCAAAGCGGCAGCGGCGAGGCGATGGGATCGCTGCCGAGCGCCGGGTCGTTGGGTGCCTGGGCAGCCCAGTTGTCGAAGCTTCGGTCGACGTACTGGCCACCAAACAGCAGGCGCAGACTCGCCCAGTCGAACTGATACTGGCCGGTCGCGTCGACTTGGTAGATGTCGTCCCGGTTGGTGTAGATCTGACCGCGGAAGCGACGGCCCTGCAGAAAGGTGGTGTTGTTGGGCATGCCGAAATTGCCGGAAAACAGCGCGTCGACCTTATATTCCAGATGCGAGTACATTCCGCGCAGGTTCCAGTGATCGTCGGCCTTGAAGTCGATGGATGTGCTGAGGTTGCTGGTGTCGCTGTGGCGATAGTCCTGGTAGGCCATGCTGTTCCAGTTGTTGGGAAGGCCAGGCACGTCCACCCCGGACAGATTGGGGTCGGCTGGCGTCGGCAGCACGCCCTTCTGGGTGTTGTAGCCTGGCTTCTGCATGAGCTGTGGCGTCTCGTCCTTCTGGAAAGCCTCGTATTTGAGCATGAGCTTGAGGCGGTCGCTGGGCTGCCAGAGCAGGGATGGCGCGATGTCCCAGGTGTTGCCATCGTATGGCTTCCAGTAGTGCATGTCCTGGTAGTACGACGCCGCAAGCCGGTAGAAGAGGGTCTTAGTGGCAGGCCCGGTCACATCCAAATCGAAGCGGTACTGGTTGTCGGAGCCGTAGCGGGCGCCGCCGGTGGCGGCGAATGAGGCTTCCGGGCTCTTGGTGATCACGTTGACGATGCCGCCCGGCGCCACCTGGCCGTACAGGAACGACGAGGGCCCCTTGACGACCTCCATGCGCGCGATGTTGGTGAAATCGAGGAGCGAAGGGCCCGGCAGTCCGTCCCGCAGGATTTGCGTACTACCCGGGGTGGTGCCGATGGCGAAGCCGCGGATCGCCATGTTGGCGTTGCCCTCGTTGAAGTCGTTGCTGCGGTAGGTGACGCTGGGGGAGTAGCGCGCCACGTCGAACGGGATGAGCGGTTTCTGGTCCTGGATGAAGGATTCCGTGAATGCCTGGACGGCGAAGGGGAGTTCCCCGATGGGCCTGTCGAAACGGGAAGCGGAGACGGAGTTGGAGGCGCGGTAGCCGCTGTCCAACTGGGTCGAAACCTCGAAAGGCGAGACCCGCACTTTGACGAGTTCCTCCAGGTCCATGTCCGCCAAATCCTTCACTGCAGCGGTCACTTTGTCCGTTGCACAGACCAGCACGCTCAGCAACAAGGCTGCCAAAGGCCGGTGTGGTCTGGGGGGAGCGGAAAGGTGGGGCTTATGGCTGTCGAGCGCGTGAGTGTTCAAACTCAGCCGTCTTCTCAAGCTCCAGGCCCTCCCACCTCGTTGAAGAGTCTGACAGTCATCCCATCGTGTCGACGCGATGAAGCATAGGCCGTCCCCCTAGTCCTTCGCAACTTGGTAAAAATATCAGTGTCAAGCCCGCTGTGTGGCTTCGAGCGTACCCGTGCAGCATGGCCCCATGACGGATCGGGCTTGTTTGGTCGGTCCGGCCATGGGGGTGCGCAGTGACAGTAAGGCAGCAGAGCGACTCGGGCCGCGGCGGCGGGGTTACCTGAGGTGTGGAAAGACGGGCTGCTGCCTCAGTATCCCACGAATGGCTTGGCCACCAGCACCATCAGACTGCGCTCCGGCACCTGGAGCGTCATGCGGCCCACCAGGGCCGTTCCCCTGCCGCTGGGGTCGATGTCGCCGGGGGCATCCGCTGAAGTGTCGATAACCTTGTACCAGGTCTTGTCCCCGGCCAGGCCAGGCAGGGCGAATTCGATGCCTCGGAAGTCCGGGTTCAATAGCAGGCACAGGCTTTCGTCGCCTTCCCGGCGGGTGTGGATGTGGCAGCACAGGGCCGTGTCCTTGTCCCACTCCGGCGGCAGGCCCGCCGCGTTGTGCCAGGTGATCTCGTCAGGGCGGTAGAACTGTTCCGTGGACAGGCAGCGGTGCTGCTTGCGGAAGGCGATCATGTTGCGGGTGAAATCGAACAGGTCCCGGTTGGTGTCCAAAAGGCTCCAGTCGAACCAGGAAATCTCGTTGTCCTGGCAGTAGGCGTTGTTGTTGCCGCGCTGGGTGCGGCCAAACTCGTCGCCGCCCAGCATCATGGGCACGCCGCGTGACAGGAACAGGGTAGCCAGCATGTTCTTTTTCTGGCGCAGCCGCAGCCGGTTGATCCAGGCATCGTCCGTGGGTCCTTCCACGCCGTAGTTGTCGCTGAAATTCTCGTTGCAGCCGTCGCGGCTTTCCTCGCCATTGGCCAGGTTGTGCTTGTGCTGGTAGCTCACCAGGTCGTGCAGGGTGAAGCCGTCGTGGCAGGTGACGAAGTTGATGCTGTTGATGGGCGCCTTGCCGCTGTGGTCGTACAGGTCGGAACTGCCGCACAGACGGCTGGCCATGCGGCCTATCATCCCGGCTTCACCGCGCCAGAAGCGGCGCACGTCGTCGCGGAACTGGCCATTCCATTCCGACCAGCGTTCACCCGGGAAACGGCCCACGAGGTAGGCGCCGCCCGCGTCCCAGGCTTCGGCGATGAGCTTGACCTCGCGCAGGATGGGATCTTCGGCGATGGATTCCAGCAGGGGCGGGTTGGGGGCCAGGTGGCCGGTGCGGTCGCGCCCGAGTATGGAGGCCAGGTCGAAGCGGAAACCGTCCACGTGCATCTCCACCACCCAGTAGCGCAGGCAATCCAGAATGTAGTTGCGCACCACGGGATGATTGCAATTCAGTGTGTTGCCGCAGCCCGAGTAGTTCTTGTAGCGGCGCTTGTCCTCCTCCAGCAGGTAGTAGATGCTGTTGTCCAGGCCGCGGAAGTTCAGGGTGGGCCCGGTCTCGTCACCTTCCGCCGTGTGGTTGAACACCACGTCCAGCAAGACTTCGATGCCGGCCCGGTGCAGGGCCTTGACCATGGTCTTGAACTCGTCGACCTGGCAGCCCGGGTAGCTGCGGCTGCCGAAGTCCTCGTGGGGCGCGAAGAAGCCGATGGTGTTATAGCCCCAATAATTGCGCAGCCGTTCACCGGTGAACGGATTGCGCGCCGTCAGTTCGTCTGGATTGAAGGCCTGCAGGGGCATGAGTTCGATGGCGTTGATGCCCAGTTCCTGCAGATAGGGAATCTTCTCGATGATGCCGAGGTAGGTGCCGCGGTGGGTGACGCCGGAACCCGGATGGATGGTGAGCCCGCGCACATGGGTTTCGTAGATCACCAACTCCGACCAGTGGCGCTTGAGGGGGCGGTCGTTTTCCCAGTCGAAACCGTTGGCCACCACCAGGCCCTTGGCGACGGCCTTGGGAATGCAATTGGGCACGCCTTGCTCCTGCGTGGAGCAGGGGCTGAAATCCCAGCGTTCGGGGCTGATCAAGGCGGTGGCGTAAGGGTCCAGCATCACCAGTTGCGGCGCGAAACGGTGGCCCTTGTCCGGATCGAATGGCCCTTCCACCCGGTAGGTGTAGGCCTGTCCCAGGCAAATGCCCTGCACGCACACATGCCAGATATCGCCGGTGCGATGGTGCTGCGGGTCGAGCTCGATGACCTGGCAGGGCTCGCAATCCTCGGGCTTGGCGTAGAGCAGGAGGGCGACACGGGTGGCGTGACGGCTGAACAGGGTGAAGTTGACGCCGCCGCGGTGCAAAGACACCCCGTGCGGGATGGGCGACCCGGCTGAATAGGTGAAAGTTGGCTTCATTCGTTCTGTCTGAGTGTAAGGTTGCTCGAGTCCTTGCATCAATGGACCGCTACCGCCTCCTTCTTCAGCGCGCCCTGAAAGCCGACCCGTTCTGACCATAACGCCCGGGTCGCGCTTGCGTCAGCGCATACTAGTAACCTTGTCCCATCATGAAGCCATGCCTTGGCGAGCCGGCATTTTTTAATCCGGCAGGGGGATAGTAGCATTTTGCAAAGATCATATGAACCTCTTCGCAACGGCGCTGTCATAGCGTTGCGGTTGTTTTGCAATGGCCCTGCTAAAAACCCAATCGGAGGAACGGGGTCTTGTTGCGCAATCGCGAAGCGCTGCATGAGTCGCGGGCAAGTCCCGCTCTGCGGCACGTCAACAAGCAATAAACCTTGGAGGTATTCGATATGGCTGCAACAACTATCGGTGATGTAAGCGTCGCTGAGAAGCCGCTTCTCGACAAGAAGTGGCTTGCTTTTGCGTTCACCATCTACACGGTGTTCTACATGTGGGTTCGCTGGTACGAAGGTGTTTATGGCTGGTCCGCTGGCCTTGACTCTTTCGCTCCGGAATTCGAAACCTATTGGATGAACTTCCTGTACACGGAAATCGTCCTCGAGGTTACCACGGCATCCATCCTGTGGGGCTACATCTGGAAGACCCGTGACCGCAACCTGGCTGCCATCACCCCGCGTGAAGAGCTGCGTCGCAACATGACCCACCTGATCTGGCTGTTTGCCTATGCGTGGGCCATCTACTGGGGCGCTTCCTACTTCACCGAGCAGGACGGCACCT